>NZ_VMMH01000007.1:0-81721 GCF_013277115.1 Streptococcus sp. 714 | reverse complement strand
ACGAAGTCAGTAACCATACATACGGTAAGGCGACGCTGACGTAGTTTGAAGAGATTTTCGAAGAGTAAAACTAGAAAAGTGAGAATACAAGCACAGCCAAGGCTGCACCAATAACAGGTCCTACAACTGGAATCCAAGCATAAGACCAGTCTCCGTCTCCCTTGTTTGGAATTGGCAAGATGCTGTGCATGATACGAGGTCCAAGGTCACGCGCAGGGTTCAAGGCATAACCTGTTGTCCCACCTAGTGATAGACCGATACCAACAATCAAAGTGCCCACTGCAAAGGTTCCGATACCTGCCTGAAAATCGTAAAGACCCAAAGCAAAGATTGTCAACACCAAAACAAATGTTCCAAGGATTTCGCTAATCAAGTTTGATACAGTATCCTTGATGGCTGGACCAGTACTGAAGGTTGCCAAGATATTTCCTGCATTTTCTTCTGCCTCATAATGCGGTTTGAATTGCAACCAAACCAAAATCTGACCGAGCATAGCCCCTGCGAACTGAGCTAGGATGTAAGGGAAAACGGAAGCCCAAGGCAAACCACCTTTTAAGGCTACACCAATGGTCACAGCTGGGTTTAAATGAGCTGGACTGAGCTTGCCAGATACAAAGACTGCAACCGCAACTGCAATTCCCCAACCCATAGTAATCACAATCCAACCTGAACTGTTGCTCTTGGTTTTAGGAAGAACCACACCTGCAACAACACCATTTCCTAGAAGAATGAGGATTAAGGTCCCCAAAAATTCTCCAAATAATTCATTCATCATCTTTCTGTCTCCGTTAAAAAGAAGAGGGCAGACTAGGAGTCCTGACCTCCACCTCTTTTATTTTTCTTAATTTTTTAATTCTGCTAAATCGTTGTTAGCAAGAGCTGATTCGACATCAGTACGGTAAGTTGCTTTTTCATCTTCTGTCCAGTCATAGAATCGTCCCATTTCATCTAGAACTGGCTCTACAATGCTGTCCAAGCTATCACGCATAAAGAGCATATGGTTGGTACGACGAAGAAGGAAGTCAACTGGGCTAAGAGCTAGCTCATTGCGCATTGCATAGTGAAGTGATAAAGTATCTGCCAAGCTAAGTCCTGGCGCTTGTTCCAAACTATGAGCAAGAGCAAAGACTTTCGGTGCATTTGAACCATAGAGATTTGCTAGGTAGTGAGCTTCCTTGCTATCCAAACCACGTGACACTCCAAGTTGCGCAAAGGCTTCGATTTCTGAATCCACATTTGCTGGGTTCAATTCTCCACCTGAAACAGGGTAAGTCTTAGAGTTAATCAGTTTAAAGCTGCGGTCAAATTCTGCTTTGAGGATGTCAACCACGCGCTCCATAGCTCCTTCAGCCATCTTACGGTAGTCTGTGATTTTACCACCAGCAAGGGTCAAAAGGCCATTGTCATCACGATCTAAGCTCGAACCACGAGAAACTGCAGATGGATCCAAATGTTTCTCAGAGGTACTGCTTTCAAGCTTGCTGACAGCAGACTCAACATCTTCACGCGTTTTTTCTTTAGAGAGATAAGATTCAACAGTCGCAATCAAGTTGTTAAAGCTTTCATCACTAATAGTTCCGTTATTCCCTCCATTGTAGTCAGAAGCGCTATTGCCTGCGATCAATGGACGAAGACCTGCCCAGCTACTTTCAATATCTTGAACAGTAATATTTGCTTCTGGGAAGCGGTTGTTGACAATGCCAAGTAGGTAATCTACATCTTCTTGAGTTACTTTTGGATGTTCCAAATCACCTGTGTAGTCTGTATCAGTTGTACCAAAGTAGGTCTTGTTTTCACGTGGGAGAACAAAGACCATACGACCGTCACCCAAACCTGTGTCAAAGTAAACTGGCTGTGAAACCTTGATCTTACTTGAATCCACTACCAAGTGAACTCCCTTAGTTGGACGCATTTGTGAGAACTGTGTTCCCTTATTAGACAAATTACGTACTTTATCACTCCAAGGACCTGTTGTATTGATAACCAGACGAGCCTTGATTTCAAAGACTTGGTCTGTCAACAAATCACGAGCTACAACACCTGTAATCTTGCCACTTTCGTCAAAGAGGAAGCCTTCTGCCTTCACGTGGTTAGCAATGAGTGCACCGTCTTGGTTGGCACGTTTGATGTTTTCAATCACGAGACGCGCATCGTTGTTACGGAAGTCAAGATAAACTCCACCTCCTACCAAACCTTCTTTCTTCAAGTTTGGCTGGCGTTCCAAGACTTCTTCCTTGCTCAAAACCTTGTTGGCAGCTGGCGTGTTATTAACCCCTGCCAAAAGGTCATACAAGTCCATAGCTACTTTAAGACGGAAGAGGCTAAAGGTCGCTCCATCTTCATCGTAAACTGGCAAGAGCATTGGGTCCGGTTTTGGAATGTGTGGTGCAATTTGTTGTACCACTGCACGTTCTGAAACCGTATCTGATACTACTTCTACGTCAAATTGTTTGAGGTAGCGAAGACCTCCGTGAACCAATTTTGTTGAACGGCTAGATGTTCCTTCTGCGAAGTCCTGCATTTCAATCAAACCAGTCTCAAGACCGCTAGCTGCCGCTTGCAAGGCTACACCAGCCCCTGTGATCCCCCCACCGATAATCAAGAGGTCCAGGGTACGTTCCTGCATTTTTTTAATTGACAATTCACGTGTTTTCTTTGAAAATTCCATTTTTACACACTTTCTAACTGAGTCGCTTTATTCTTCCAGTATTAGTCATCTACTTCCGCAAAGACTTGAGTCGCTTTCACAGCCTTCTTCCAGCCCTTGTAAAGTTGTTCCTTGCGAGATTCGTTCATAGATGGTTCAAAGAGTTCTCCTGTCTCGTTCAAAAGTTTCAACTCATCCAAGTCCTTCCAATAGCCCACTGACAAACCTGCTAAGAAGGCTGCTCCTAGGGCAGTTGTTTCCAAGTTTTTAGCGCGTGCGATGTCAATTCCCAAGATGTCAGCTTGGAACTGCATGAGGAAGTTGTTCATAGCTGCACCACCATCCACCTTCAAGACTTGGATAGCTGTCTGAGCATCTACTTGCATGGTATCGATGATGTCACGCACTTGATAAGCAATAGATTGAAGAGTTGCCTTGATAAAGTCTTCTTTGCTTGTTCCACGAGTCAAGCCAAAGACAGAACCACGAGCGTTTTGGTTCCAGTATGGAGCACCTAGACCTGTAAAGGCCGGAACGACATAAACTTCGTCGTTATTGTGAGAATCACGAGCATATTTTTCAGACTCTGGTGAATTTTCAACCATGCGAAGTCCGTCACGAAGCCATTGAATGGCACTTCCTGCGATGAAGATAGAACCTTCCAAGGCATAGTAAACCTTGCCATTGATTCCGTAACCAATGGTTGTCAAAAGATTGTTCTCAGACAACTGCATCTCTTCCCCAGTATTCATGATGATGAAAGAACCTGTTCCATAAGTATTCTTGACCATACCTGGTTCAAAAGCCAACTGTCCAAAGAGGGCTGCTTGTTGGTCCCCAGCCATACCTGAGATTGGAACTTCTCCACCATAGAAGTGGAATGGAGCTGTCTTACCGTAGATTTCAGAGTTAGAACGAACTTCTGGAAGCATAGCCTTAGGAATGTTGAGAATTTCTAAAATCTCATCATCCCATTTGAGTTCTTTAATGTTATAAAGCATGGTACGGGCTGCATTTGAGTAGTCCGTCACGTGAGCCGCACCGTCAGTCAATTTCCAAACCAACCAAGTGTCAATCGTACCAAAGAGCAATTCTCCTTTTTCAGCTCGCTCTTGGGCTCCTTCTACATGGTCCAAAATCCAACGAACCTTGGTCGCAGAGAAATAAGCATCGATGATCAAACCAGTCTTTTCATGGAATTTTTCCACATAGCCTTGGCTTTTTAGTTGCTCAGCCAAAGGTGCTGTCTGACGAGATTGCCAAACGATGGCATTGTAGATTGGAAGTCCTGTTTTCTTATCCCAGACGACAGTTGTTTCACGTTGGTTAGTAATCCCGATTGCTTCTATTTGACTTGGCTTGACACCACTTTCGATGAAAGCACCCGCAATAACTGACTGAACAGAGTTCCAAATTTCATTGGCATTGTGCTCAACCCAACCTGCCTGAGGGAAAATCTGAGTGAACTCTTTTTGACTCGAACTAACTTTTTCTCCTTTTTTATTAAAGATAATGGCACGAGAACTTGTTGTTCCCTGGTCAATAGCCATGATGTATTTTTCTTGTGACATGTGATGTCCTCCTCATAATGATCTTGAGGATGTCTCCTCTTTACACTAACTAGTATACAAAATAAAGCGCTTTCTTGTTTATCAACTTTTTTTAATTTTTAAAAAAATGTGAGGAGATTGTGTAAATTTCACAAAAAAGACCTGGAAGCACCAAGTCTTTTAAGTGAATAATAACTGACGAATCGCTGCCAAATCTTCCATATCCAAGTCGTTTTTTAAATAATAGACTGGTGTCTGTTCCTTCTTATGAATCGGGTTATTGGTAACCAGCAAATCATAATGCCGAGTTCGGTCATAAGCTTCAATAGTAATGAAACGATTGTATTCCAAATACCGTTTCAAAATGGCTACCATTCTTGAAAAGACAAGAAAACCAGATGTCAAATCCAGACCAATCCGCATATGCTGGCCACCATTTTCAGCCATATATTCGATTAACTGCAGCCATTCCCAGAGAATTTTCTTATCCAAATCCGTCCCCTGCTGAAAGGCAGGTAAGGCATGAAAAATCTCCGCCGCCGTCTCCTTAAAATCATGTTCCATCAACAAATAAGGATGACGATTCTCTGTCTGGTATCTGTACTGATCCTGTAAAATATAGCCCTTGTATAGATAAACTTGACCACAAAGCTGACTAAGTTCATAGGTGACATGGTCCTCTGTATAATCACCCAGCAGCTCCTCTTTCTTCATTTCTTGTATCAATTGCGTCAGCAAATCTGCCAACTGCCCTCCAAAACCAAGAATATACTCCATTGTATGAAGAGGAAGAATACGATGAGATAGGAGGAAAGAGAAGAATATCATCATCTCCCCATCCTCAGTTCCTAGAGGAAGGTGTTGACCAGCAAAAAAGGACGGAGCCTTTCTCAGCAAACGAAGGTAGAAAATATTGTCAAAATACCCTCGCATTTTCTCTTCTATGACTTGGAACTGACAGGCATTGACCCGTAGACGTTGTTGACTGATGTGAGCCCAGAGAACCAGGTCCAATTTCTGCCCCGAAGACAAGCTTGCACCGCAGATTTCCTCTAAACTGGCAATCTCCTGCTTTCTCTCTGGCTTCTGCATGTGGCCTTCCCACTCCTGACTGGACCAAACCTTGCGGAAAAGACAGAAATAGAAGTAACGAATCTGATGCTCTGGACCTCGCCAACGGCCATTTTGGATGGATAAGTCAAATTCTGACAAAATCTGATTTAAACTAGCCAAGTGGCGACCAAGCGTAGCTTCACTAATCATCAATTCTTGAGCCAGCTGATGGGCTAAAAACTGTTGGTGATAGAGAAGATAAACAAGAATATGGTATTTAACAGCGTTCTCCAAAAACAGGCTCCGAATCTCTCTCCCCTTGGTAGCCGCACCGATTGACAGACGCAGATTTTCATCTTCTAAGGAGATGTTCATCTCTAAACCACTGTCCAAAGTCTTGTCATTGAGCAGGGTGACATATTTGGTTAGGGTTGCTTTTGAAAATCCTGTTTCCTCCATTACAGCCTTGACGGTCGTCTGAGACTCTTGTAATAGAAAGGAAAGGATTGAAAATTGGCCAGATTCAGCCTTTTCCATCAAGTCTCCTAAATACATTTGTTACCCCTTTCATGTTCTACCTTAAGCATAGCATAAATCTTACAAATGCTGAAATAATCTGTTTCTCTTTTTATTTCCCTGCTAAATTCCCAGTCCATTATCCTGAAAATCAGCAAACACACGGCTCCCCCTTTGGGCATTTTTATGCTAAAATAGTAGCTATGGATAAAATTATTAAAACTATATCAGAAAGCGGAGCCTTTCGTGCTTTTGTCCTTGATAGCACAGAAACCGTCCGCACTGCTCAAGAAAAACACCAAACCCAAGCTAGCTCAACTGTAGCGCTTGGTCGAACTCTTATCGCTAGCCAGATTCTCGCAGCCAATGAAAAAGGAAATACCAAACTAACAGTTAAGGTGCTGGGATCTAGCTCCCTAGGTGCCATCATCACCGTCGCTGATACCAAGGGGAATGTCAAAGGATACGTTCAAAATCCTGGTGTCGACATCAAAAAGACTGCAACTGGTGAAGTCCTAGTCGGACCTTTTGTTGGAAACGGCCAATTCCTCGTCATCACAGACTACGGCATTGGAAATCCTTACAACTCTATGACTCCCCTCATCTCTGGAGAAATCGGTGAAGACCTGGCCTTTTACCTGACTGAAAGCCAACAGACTCCTTCAGCAGTCGGTCTCAATGTCCTTTTAGACGAAGAAGACAAGGTCAAGGTTGCAGGTGGTTTCCTAGTTCAAGTCTTGCCAGGAGCCAAGGAAGAAGAGATTGCCCGCTTTGAAAAACGCATCCAAGAAATGCCAGCTATCTCAACGCTTCTCGAAAGTGAAGACCATATCGAATCCCTTCTCAAGGCAATCTACGGTGACGAAGCCTACAAGCGTCTATCTGAAGAAGAAATCCGTTTCCAATGTGACTGTAGTCATGAACGCTTTATGAACGCTCTTGCCAGCCTTCCAAACTCAGACTTGCAGGAAATGAAAGAGGAAGACCACGGGGCTGAAATCACTTGTCAATTCTGCCAAACAACTTACAACTTTGATGAAAACGACCTGGAGGAACTCATTCGTGACAAATCTTAATACACCCTTTATGATTGGCAATGTTGAGATTCCCAATCGTACCGTTTTAGCACCTATGGCTGGTGTGACCAACTCAGCCTTTCGTACCATCGCAAAAGAGCTCGGAGCTGGACTCGTTGTCATGGAAATGGTCTCTGACAAGGGAATCCAATACAACAACGAAAAAACCCTACACATGCTTCATATCGATGAAGGCGAAAACCCAGTCTCTATCCAACTTTTTGGTAGCGATGAAGACAGCCTAGCACGCGCAGCAGAATTCATCCAAGAAAACACCAAAACCGATATCGTGGATATCAACATGGGCTGCCCAGTTAACAAAATCGTGAAGAACGAAGCTGGCGCTATGTGGCTCAAGGATCCAGATAAGATTTACTCTATCATCAATAAGGTCCAATCTGTCCTTGATATCCCCCTTACTGTCAAAATGCGTACAGGCTGGGCTGACCCGTCTCTGGCAGTAGAAAATGCCCTGGCCGCTGAAGCTGCAGGTGTTTCTGCCCTTGCTATGCATGGCCGTACCCGTGAACAAATGTATACAGGTCATGCAGACCTCGAGACCCTTCACAAGGTCGCTCAAGCTTTGACCAAGATTCCATTCATCGCCAACGGTGACATCCGTACGGTCCAAGAAGCCAAACAACGTATCGAAGAAGTCGGTGCTGACGCAGTCATGATTGGCCGCGCTGCCATGGGAAATCCCTACCTCTTCAACCAAATCAACCACTACTTTGAAACAGGAGAAATCCTCCCTGATTTGACCTTTGAAGATAAGATGAAAATCGCCTACGAACACTTGAAACGCTTGATTAACCTCAAAGGGGAAAATGTCGCAGTTCGTGAATTCCGTGGCCTCGCTCCTCACTACCTCCGTGGAACATCTGGCGCAGCCAAACTACGTGGAGCCATTTCACAAGCTAGTACCCTAGCAGAGATTGAGGCTCTCTTGCAGTTAGATAAGGCTTAAAATGGTTCATACTGCTCTAGTGATTATCGATATGCAAAAAGCATTTGATAGACCTATTTGGGGAGAACGAAACAACCCTCAAGCTGAACACCAAGCATTGAGGATACTGGGATACTTTCGTAAACACGGTCTTCCAGTCTTACACATTCAACACATATCTGACAATCCCCAGTCGCAATTTCATAACAAACAAAATCAAGAATTTAAAAGTGGATTTGAACCAGTTGCTTCCGAACCTGTCTTTCAAAAAACGGTTAATAGCGCCTTTATTGGAACAAATCTTGAAACATATTTACGAAAAAATCAGATTTGTCATTTAGTCCTTGCTGGTCTGACTCTGCCTCATTGTGTATCTACTACGACACGAATGGCAGCAAATCTTGGTTTTGAAGTCACTTTACTAGCAGATGCTACTGCCAGTTTTACCCTAGCTAACAAAAACGGTCAAGTCATCTCTCCTGATACTATCCATGAAATTAATCTCCTTTCTCTACAAGATGAGTTTGCTCAAATTCTTACTACAGAAGAATCTTTAACCCAAGTACAAGTATAAAATAATCCGTCAACTCTTATTGAGCTGACGGATTTTCTTTGATTGTAAAAATTCAAATACTGAGAGCTATTATTGACTCAAAGCAACACTGGAAACCTTACCATCCGCTCCTGTTATAATTTGGATGACTTTTCCTCCACCAATTTTGGCATTATACTTACCATCATCAAGAGTATAAGAATATCCTTTGATGGAGTAATTTTCTTTCTTTCCATCAGCAGATTCTACTGTAAATTGACCTCTTGATGAAACTGTAATAGTTTCGCCATTAGCTCCCTTCCAGTTGCCCGCTGCAGCTGAGAAATCACCATCTACCATGGTTAAAACACCCTTGTAGCGTTTATTTTGCTCTGCTTGCTTGTCTTGAAGTTTGCGGTCAGTTGTAGAGCTTGATTGATTAGACTGAGCTTGAGGAGCCTGAACAGGAGTTTGTTGACTAGCTGCTTGTTGATTAGACACCTCTTGACCTTGTCTTTGCTCTGATGCAGGTGCCGCTTGTGATGGTGTCGCAGTTGCTGAAGATTGATCAGTAGACGCCTTAGTCTTTTCAGATGAAGCTGAACTTGAGGACTTCTGAGTCTTGCTTTCTTTGCTAGAAGAAACTGCTTTAGAGCTTGATGATTGGCTTGTCTTAGCAGAACTGCTTGCTTGAGTCGTTTCCTTTTTATTTCCACAAGCTCCCAGTAGCAAGGTAGAAGCCAATACAGTTGCTGCCATCAATTTGATATAGGTTTTCTTTTTCATTTTTCTACTCCTTTGTAACACTTTTGAAATATTAAGAAATCTTTTTGTAATATAATTGTAACATTGTAGTTTAAATATGTCAACAATTTATCTAAACTATTTTAAAAACCTTAAATACTTTAGATACCTTTACTCCTCCTACTTTTCTATTCGTAGTCTAATAGCAAAAACAGAAAAAAATTCCTATTTTGAGTAATATTTTTAAATCACTCTTGTGTAATCGCTTGCATCTTTAAGTACAAAGGAATATAATAACATTGAAATAGAATATAGGAGGTGTAGGCTTATGTTAAGCAAATATTACAAGTATCTTCCTTGGTTGATTTTGGGAGCTTTCTGGTCTTATCGGTCCGCAATTCGCTACGCTCAGACTACATTTGATGTCTTCTATCTGACGACAGTCTTTATGATTTTCTATATAGCTTTGTTATTCCTACACGAAAAATATCTCAAGTATCTATACAAGGACTTTTTTACTCACCTGTTGAGCAATTCTAAGAAAGATAGCCACCCATAAAAGCAGTCACAACACAAAACCATCTCATGATGGTACATAAAGAGGTCAGGAACTTTGTCCCGACCTCGTTTTTTATGCAATATCAAATTTTAACTGTCCTGCTGTGACACCAATCTTAAGTGTGCTGCCTGCTACTAATTCTCCCTTAAGAAGAAGTTCTGCCAACTTGTCTTCCACTTCTGTTTGCAGGGTTCTGCGAAGTGGACGAGCTCCCATCTCTGGGTCATATCCTTGATTTGCCAACAATTTCAGTGCTGAAGCTTGTAATTTCAAGTCAATGCCTTTTTCAGCCAAACTTGCCACTAAAGGTTTAACCATAGTCTTCACCACTTCCTGCATATGGTCACTAGACAGGCTATGGAAGACCACCTTTTCATCAATACGGTTGATAAACTCCGGTCTATAAGCCTTTTTCAGCTCTTCAAACATGCGTTTTTCCATATTTTTCTGATCAAAACGAATATCCTTAGCTCCAAATCCGACAGTCTTGTCATCACGAAGGGCTGTCGCACCAAGGTTTGACGTCATGATGATAATGGTATTTGAAAAGTCAACCTTGCGTCCCTTGCTATCGTTCAAGACACCGTCATCCAAGACCTGCAAAAGAACATTAAAGATGTCTGGATGGGCCTTCTCTACCTCGTCAAAGAGGAGAACAGAGTATGGTTTGTTGCGAACCTTCTCGGTCAACTCCCCACCTTCTTCATAACCCACATAACCCGGAGGAGCTCCATTGAGACGGCTGGCTGCAAATTTCTCCATATACTCACTCATATCAAAGCGGATAAGGGCTGATTCGTCGTCAAAAAGAACTTCTGCCAGTGCCTTGGCCAATTCAGTCTTCCCGACACCTGTCGGTCCTAGGAACATAAAGGAACCAATCGGACGCTTGTGACTGCGAATCCCTGACTGATTGCGGCGAATGGCACGACTAATGCTTGAAACTGCTTGATCTTGACCGATGACACGTTTGTGCAGTTCAGCTTCAAGATTTAGGTACTTCTTAGCATCCGTTTGAGTCAGTTTTTGGACTGGAATACCTGACAAGCGACTCAAGGTGGTCAAAATATCAGACTCTGTCACCAAGTCTTTATAGACAGGCACTTCCTCTTCTTTAGCAATTAGTTGAGCTGCTTGTTTCCACTTACCATCCATCAAGGCCTTGTCAGCTGGACTCAAACCTGAATCGTCTGCTCTTACATGCTTAGCCTTATTTTGCACTGTTGCTGCTGCTTCATCTAAGAGGTCGATAGCAGAGTCTGGCAAGTGACGGCTAGTCAAGTAACGATGCGCCATCTTGACAGCTGTTTCGACCGCTTCATCTGTGATTTGCACACGGTGATGTTTCTCATAAGTCGCCTTCAAACCTTGCAAAATGGTCATGCTGTCTGCCACACTTGGTTCTTCAATCGTCACTTTAGCGAAACGACGAGAAAGGGCCGCATCTTTTTCGATATGTTTTTGATATTCTTCCTGAGTAGTCGCACCAACAGTTCTCAAAGTTCCACGCGCCAAGGCTGGCTTCAAGATATTGGCCGCATCCAGAGTCGAGTCAATCCCGCTACCTGAACCCATGATGGTATGGAGCTCATCGATAAAGAGAATCACTTGGCCATCTTCTTCAATATCCTTGATGATATTGTTCATGCGCTCTTCAAAGTCACCACGGAAGCGTGTCCCTGCAACAACGTTCATCAAATCAAGCTCCAACACGCGCATCTTAGCCATTTCTGCAGGCACATCACCACTAGCAATACGCTGGGCAAGACCAAGCGCCAGAGCTGTTTTCCCGACACCAGCATCTCCAACCAAGACAGGATTGTTCTTGGTCTTACGACTCAAGATTTGAATCATACGCGAGATTTCCTTGTCCCGACCGATGACTGGCTCCAACTTGCCAGAACGAGCTTGCTCTGTCAAATCATGGGTATAGTCCTCGAGACCACCGCTCGGAGTCTGGGGCAT
The DNA here is from genome assembly GCF_013277115.1 of Streptococcus sp. 714. Classification (GTDB taxonomy): domain Bacteria; phylum Bacillota; class Bacilli; order Lactobacillales; family Streptococcaceae; genus Streptococcus. The sequence continues at coordinate 70,133 of NZ_VMMH01000007.1, read as the reverse complement.
ACCCATCATATTAGCCATAGAATTTTGCTTGTCAGCTACTGTACGATGGCGTTGGCGTAGAGCCTTGAGATCTTCACGAGTCCAGCCTGCTCGTTCTTCTAAATTGCGACGAAGGGCAGCAATCTTGACCTGATCTTTCTTATCTTCATAAGAAAAACCAGCTCTCTCCAAGATACGAGTCGCCAAGGCATTGCCATCATGCAAAATCGCATAGAGGACATGCTCTGTCCCTAACACCTTAGCATGGACCACTGACGCTACATACTCTGCTTCGTCAAAAAGAACCTGCAAACGATGGGAGAACGGCAATTCCGTAAAGGTTTCATTCTGACTATAGTCCGTTTCAGTCAGTTCCAACGCGACCTCTTCTAAACGGTCCATCTCATATGGATAATCGTTTAATGTCGCCCCTGCCACACTATAACTGTGATTGGACATAGCAATCAACAAGTGCCAAGACTCTAGATAACGAGCTCCAAAATGGCCAGCAACCATGTAGGCACTTTCGATACATTCATTCAATGCTTTTGAATAGTTCATCTTACTTCCCTTTTCTATCTACCTCTTGTATGACCTGTCGTAGCATATTAGCACGAACAACTGGAGCTTCTTCTCCTAGAACGCGATCCAAAGCTACTGCCTCCAGCAAATTCATCTCTTGCTTGGTCATCAACTCCTGCTCAACCAAAAGCTGCAGAATATCTTCATAAATTTCTTGACTAACTCGCTCACCAATTGAATAAAGCAAATCACGGAGCATTTCATGATGACTAGAAAACTCAATCCGTCCTATGCGAATGTAGCCTCCACCACCCCGCTTACTTTCAACCAAGTAGCCTCTACTTTCCGTAAAGCGTGTCTTGATCACATAGTTAATCTGACTAGGAACAACCTGGAATGTATCTGCTAACTGACTCCGTTGCAACTCCACGATACCAGATTGATCTAAAATTGCCTTGATGTAGGCCTCAATATGATCCGATGTATTTTTAAATCTCATTACAAATCCACCTCTCTCTTTAAACCTTGACTATCTTTGACTATACTATCATTTAACACTCTATAAGTCAAATTTTTAGAGCTCAGCCCTTGAAAATACTGACTTTCTTTAAAAACATTTAGGCATTAAATCGCCTTAGTTTTTCTTGGAAGTTCCTAAAAAAGTCCACAAAAAAGAGCCCTAAAAAGGGCGTAATATTGATGAGTTCAGCAGGCAAGAAACTAGCACGGTCAGACGTGCTTTTTTTATTACCTGGTAATATTATAGCATATCCTCTCAAACTTATATATAACCAGAATCCCGCAAAAGAAAAAAGCATAGAGGATAGGGAAAAAGCTGTTCTTACTTTTATTTTATCAAATAGCAATATGAGAAGCAAGGATAAAAAGCCCTCAGAAATAAATCTAAGGACTTAAATAACGATGTGTTGGTTTGCTCACTTAATTAGTCTACTTAATACTATTCAATTATAGTTTACTTTGAAATGTTCTTAATCCTTTCTGTAAATTTTTGAATCGCATTCAGTTCTGCAGGTCTTAAATGAGGGTACGCCTTAGTCCTCCCCCCATTTCGTTTAATATGTCCAAATTCAAGTAAATGAGTAAGAGAGCCGTATTTAAAACTATATACGACCCAAACTCCATTTCTCACTCTTTTCTTACGCCATCCTTTTGAATATTTACCTGTTCTTTTAGGGCTAGTTTCCTTTAATTCTTTAACTGTTTCTTTAGCGACTTGCTCCGCAATTTTATCAACTTCTTCATTAACCTCTTCGCAATATTCTGCTAAAATATTTGCTAATTGTGCTGCTAAATCCATTTTCTAAAAACTCCTTCTATTTTTTTAAAATATCAACTTTTTACCCCCTTTTTGGTTGACAGCTTCCGACTTGGAAAAAGTTACCGCTCCCGGTACCTAAAATCAACGAAAATGCTTTACAAAGTGGGGGGGAGTGTCAATATCCTTTCAATTCTATAAATCTTTTAGCGATTACTTTTCTTCGACTATTTATATAACGAGTAGTTTTATTTAGTTTCTCTGCCACGTCTTCCCAAGTCACACTAGCTTCTAAATATCTCATTTTAAAAATTACTAGATCACTTTCAATTAAGTTTTCCATCAAGGTATCTACAACTAGTTTAAAGCCTTCTAAATATCTTAGCGTTTGGTCTTCTTCAATTCTAATGATGGTTGCTTCAGTAGGACTATATACTGTCTTGCCTTTCCCACCAGTATAATCCTCAGCGCTATGTTTCTTATTATGTATTAGTTCCTGTCTTCTCAAATAAATTTTATTAGCAATCGTTCTATATCGCCCTAACTCAACATCTATCCCGTCCAGGTCTCTGTTACTCAGCTCGTACATCGGTAAGCACCTCCACTTAAATTTTAAAAATTTTTTATCTTGCAATTTGTCAAATTGTAAATTCTGTCAAACTGACAAAAAACGCTGAAAGCCCGCCAATATTCAAGTTAGAAGCTATTACTGTTTTAAGTTTGACAACTCTTCAGTATGACAAGTTCAAGGGAAATTTCTTTAATTTATCCCCTCAGTTTCTCATATCTTACATTCTGTGAAACTCACTCCATTCTGTAAACCCCTGATATACCTTGCTTTCAAGCTATTACTTCTTTTCAGTTTATGCTTACTTTGTTATGTGAAACTTAGTAAAGCATAAAAGTAGGACTAGCGATAGTTCTTTTGTTTCAGCCATATATCACTAGCCTTACTTAATTTGTTCCCTATTTTTCTAAATACTCTTTAATGTCCCGATATTCCTTAGAAAAATTCATCCACCCGCTAGAATCAGGGGTTAAGAATGGTAGGACAGTAAGCGGACTTACTTCTGTTCGATACGGCGATAGAGAATGTCTCTGACTTATTTCTCTGACTACACCTGTATGGATTTCTTCTACATCCTTCTTCAGTTCTTGAATTTCATCATATGCGTCCAGAATTCGTCTAAGTTTCTTTCGGTATTGTTTATAGATCTTCTTAGTTTCCATCCGTTGCTTAGTTTCTTTAAAAATGTATTCAAAGATGACTGCATTAGCTTCTGAAAAATCACTATCAAATTTTTCCTGAAGGCCATTAATAGCTTTTTCCATCTTTTCAAGTTGCTCTAAAGATTCTAAGTTATTTGACAAAAAAGAATCTATGTTCTCAAATGAAACTGCTTGATTGCCTAACAGGCTTTTCCTTTTTTCGCTTATCTGTTCTCGTGCTGAATTAATCTTACTTTTTTTATTATCTAGATCATCCAGTGTTTCAAATACTTGATTAATATCCATTTCTTTCTCCTAGTTCCATTGAATAAAGTAACCACAATCTTCTTCAACTTTTTTTACATCAAATCGGGTATGTAAAATCAACCGTTTTCCAAAATAGTCATTCGCATTCACCCAACTAAGTGTATCTTTCTTGCGATCAAACAAAGTAACAAAGTTTTCTAGATCTCCGATAAAGCCTTTTTTGTCACCTTTATTCCCTAATGTTGTATCATCTACAATTAAAAAGTTATCTACAAAGAATGTTTCACTTGTGCCTGTCTCTTTATCAACTTTAAGAAGATAATTTCCTGAAATGTCTTTTATTTTTTCTAAGACACTAAATAGTGATTGACTAACAACCATAGATACATTGCGCTCTGGATTGATTAAAGAAACAATAGATTTCAAGTCGTCCATACTTGTAGCAGTCTGCACTTTCGCAGTTTGGAGAATTTTCCCAATCTCTCTATTTCGTGTTCTACGTTTTAATTTAATAATCTTCTTACCAAGAAAATCCGTTAAATTATATTGGCCATCATCTAATTGTTCCTGTGAAAAATCAAGTTTTCCACTGAATAATTTAACTAAGTAATCAACGCTGATAGCTTTCTTTTTATCTGCTTCTGTTCTCTCAACCGAATTTTCGCTAACTTCTTGTAATGAATCAGATTCAAAGTCAGTTACTTCATACTTCCCACCACGGGTAAGAGTCTCAATAACATTTACTAGATCAACCAGTTCTTTACGTTGATGTTCATCTTCGTAACTATCAAGGATTGGTTTTTCAATGAGTACATGATTATTTTCTACGTTCATCCCTCTAGTGTTATAACCTGTGCTTCGGATATAAGCTTCTAGATTTTCTTTTTGTTTAGCTAAGTTAGTTGTCATTTTTTTGCTCCTTTATCTTTTAATATCTGATTTTTGTTTATAATTTTTTCTAAAATTCTTTGCTCTTAGCTTTTCTTTTATGACTCTCCGAGCCTTTAGAATCATTTTTTCTAGATTTTGATTTGTCTTGTTTGTTAGCATATTTCTCTAGTATTTCTTGTTTCCGTTGTTCTAAGCTATCATCTTCTTTTTTACACTGAGAAAAGATTTTCTGTCTTTTATCTGGATCCATAGAAAACTTATTGGCTACTACATACCCTAAAGAAGTATCTCCTGACATAATACTCACCCCCTTTCTATGCAAACAAAAAGGGACATACCACTAGCATTATATGCTTACGGTATGTCCCTGAGTTGTTCTCAATAGACTTATTTTTTAGTTTCTTTTTTGACTAGATGAGTAAATTTCCCATCTGAATAGAATAAAGTTATCTCTCCAAACCTTGGAACTTTTTCTATCTCTATTATACCACATTTTTCGTAGACAACAAAGCCTTTTTCTGTTGAAAATCGCATTTTATCATCATTCATTGATATTCTCCCCTCACTGTATTTATAGTGTATCTCTTGTCTTTGATCGTGAAAGCCTTGAAAGTGTTCCCTTCTAAACCTTTCAAAATTCTACTTGAATTTCTAGCATTGTATACAGTCCGCAGTTCACTACTATCTAGGTTCGTGTTGAAAATCGTAGTTTCTCGATTATTGATAATATCAAACAAGAAATCCTGTTCCCAATCGCTCTTAGGGGTTACCGTCCCATTTTTTGCCCCCAGGTCATCAATGATTAGAAAATCAACATCAACAAGCTTTTTAACTGCCTCATACTCTGTTAAGTTTGCATTTCTTCCATAAGACCAGCCTTCTTTTATCTGCTTGATAATCTCGGTTAAGCTGACAAATAAGACACTCTTAGGCTCGTTCTTCTCTCTAAAGCTCTCATTGATTTCTTTGGCCAGAGCAAGAGATAAATGACTTTTCCCTATTCCTGTGCTACCACTAATTAAAGTATTTCCCGTCATACCTCCAAGGTACTTCTGGGCTTGCCCTTTTACAAACTCTAACATCTGACGCTCCTCTGTAGTCTTAACAAAGAAATTCTCAAATGTTGCCCCCTTCAACTCGTTAGGAATCGTACTGTCACGCATTAAGACATCATAAGTTTTAAAGTAAGCCTGTCTGTCCTCGAACTGTTTTAATAGGTCTTGCTCTTGTTGTTTAATATCCTCCTTCACACACTCCGGGCAAAATGCTTGTAGTTTTCTTTCTGAACCCCCTAATACCGGTACAGAAATTTCCCAATAATTGACCTGGTGAATATCGCAAACTTTATCCGATATTTTTCTGTTATTAAATTCTTTAAATTGTTCCTTCATCTTTGCAACTCCTAAAATGGTAGATCTGGAAAATTGTCTTCGGACTTCCCTTTTATGGTTTTAGACTTTTGATTCAAATAACCATCAAACTTAGTTCCGAAAAGTGTTTCAGGTCTCAGATATTTAGAAAATTCAGGACTATCCTTCCATTCTGCCGTTTTAATATCTATCACCTGTTTAAAATCTTCCAGTGTATAGCCTTCTTTGAATCGTGCTAGTAAAAGCCTTTTTGTCTTATCAACAAACTTATACCGCTTATTAGCTACTTGATTCAGATAAGCAATAGGAATCCAAAGTTCTTTATGTTTTGTTTTCTCTAAATCTTTTATAGCTGTTTCTTCAAGCCAAGTAGGAAAAGTGAAGTCGGGATTTCCCGACAATATATTATCTAAATATAAATTATTACTCTTACTATTAACTCTATTCTCTTTCTCTATCTCTGTTGGACATGAGTTGGAAATAGTCTTTTTATTTTGGACATTCTCCAATTTTGGTAAATCTTGACTATTTTTTCTTTGTTCTCGCTTGTATTTTGCCCAGTTTGTTTCACTCTCAACCATGGCTTTTGCTTGCGATAATGTAGCATGTCCATCATCGTCTATCTGAATCAGTCCACATTTTGTAAAATATGCAACCGTCATATTTATATCATCTTCAGAAACATCCAGTTTTAAAGCTAATTCCTGTACCAAACTATCAAAATATCCTTCATAGTACAAAATACAATCATCTTCTAAACTTTCCAACATAAGACGGATATAAATCACTGTCATAGTGTAGCCACCAGGCATATTTTTAAGTCGTTTAATAAAAAGATTATCAAAAAACTTCTTATCAACTTTTAACCAAAAATATATTTTAGTCTTTGCCATCATCTACCCCCAAAAACTTTAAAACGTCTGAGATTTTATAATACGCTTTTCTAGTATCTTCAATAGGCGGTATATACTGCGGTAGTCCTGCACATTCCCATTTTGTCAAGGTTTTATCTCCTATGCCCAGTTCTTCCTTTAGTTCCACCTTGCTGATCAAATCTAATCTTTTTTGAGGTACTTTCTCATGGCTTTTTAAATACCGTTCCACTGCTTCCAAAATCTTAGACTTTAAATCTTCAATCATTTTTTCAAACATCTTAGTACCCCCATGGATTAAGTCCTGCAAGCTGAATATATCGCCCATAATCAGGGCTTAATTCCTCGCTAGTCGTTTCTATCGTCTGTGTACTCTCTCGCTCGATTTATGCGCTTTTTTTGCGGTCTCGGTGGTTTAGATACATGAGAAAGCCAACCAATATCACGGTAAAAATAAGCGCCTGTGTATTGCTTAAATCTAGTTCATTCATGCTATGCCCTCGCTTTGTAATTCTTAATATAATTTACTTGATAGCTTCGCTCCATCTTCAGAAAGTCATACACCTCTTCTGGAGTTACTTTATCATCTAAAAAGTCAATGATGAACTGAAAGAGGTTCGGATTTCTATCCTTGATTTTAGTCATTAGCTTATCAAATTCTGATCGTGTCATGTTATCTAGGTCTAGAGTCATATTTTTCTCCATTAGCCTTTCCTTGTCCTTTTTCCTGCCTATTTCCTATACTTAATTATCACCACTCCAAACGCTGGGCGATTGCCCCAAGTTGGCGAACGCTTGTAGTGGTGTTTCGTGAGTAATTACCCATCTTTCAGCTAAACAAGGCCTTAGAATCACCCTGTCAGCGCTTGATTTCAAAACCTTTTCTAATTGCTTGCCTGCTATTAGTTATTGCTTCAGTAGCATTTTCATGCTATAATCAAGGTACGTTAAAAAACGTATACCTTTTATCCTGTCGCTTGCTCTCCTCGGTCAAAATTTGAGCAAGTGATTTTTTTATTTTCTTTTTGCATGATTACTACCTGACTTTGGTTTATAAAGCAAGTCTTTACTTTCGATAAGATCCAGAATCCAACTGATTCCCTGCTCCACCGTTTCAAGAAATGCGCCTAGGTCTTCACTATCCAAGTTCTCGTAGTTCATACAAAGATATTCGGCTAGTTGTCTGTCTTTCTCAACTAGCTTTTTAAAATCCTTGGGATACTTAGGAATTTCTAACCCCTTAGCATTTGCAACTGTCTTAAATTCATTTTCCATTTTCTATACTCCTATACTTTAAAAATTAATTCCTTAATTTCTGAATACCCCCTATTCAAGTTAATCATAGCTATTGCCATATCTTCCAAACGTTGGTAGTTTGTCAGCTCTACACTTGTCAAGCCATCAATACCGTTCTTACTTTCTCGCTCCTTCATGAGTTGCGCTTTATTCTTCCCTGTCACTCCCTTTAGTAGTAAGTTTGTAAGTGTACTATAGGCATGCTTGGGCGCTTTCTCCCATGATTTGATAGCTTCGGTTAAGGTCTTGCGCTTTGGCTTTTCCAGTTCCCTTTGAAGATAGCGTTTAGAAAGTTCATCACGCATTTCAAAGAAGGCTTTGACCAAGTTCTTCTTAAACTCTTTTACGGGTTCTGTATTTCGTAAGTAAGTGATCATCAAGGTTGCTTGTTGCTCATTCAAAATATAGTCCCGTACATTTTGCCCACTCTTTGAAGGTGAAATTTTAAATTGCACCTTTCCGAAGCTTTCAAAGTCCTCTCGGTGCTTGTTCAGCAAAATCTTCAAATGTCTGTGCTTAATTTCAGCGCAGTCTGCAACGATACTGCTCAGTGTATACGGCTCTTTCTTGCCGTCCATATAAACCAATTCCATTGGTTCGCTCCTTTCTTCTTGTTGCTCGTGCTTGCCACCTAAAACAGTACCAAGGTAAATCATTGAGGTAGGGAAAATTTAGGAGAGAATAAACCCCTACAAACCCTTGATACTGCCATAGGTAGCAAGCAAATCACTCTAGCAAATATTTAGCTAAAACCGTTTATCAATCCCCAGTGGTAAAGCACCACATGAAAAATCTGTAAATGTAGAGTAGTATTACGATTAGTTCGCTCCTTTCTAATATTTCGTATCAAGAAATTCATCAAGTGTAACGCCCAAGTAACTAGATACTTTTTTTAACGTATCAAGACTTGGATTCTTTGCACGTTCATAATACAAAGCCGTTAAGGTACTTTTTGAAATTCCCGTAGCTTTTGCAACATCAGCGGTTTTTTTGCGTCGCTTCGCTAATAACAATCTCATGTTATTTCTCATTTTTTACCTCCATTTTAGAAATTCACCATAATTGATTGAAAGGCGTTTGATATGGTGTACTTTTTGTACAACTTTCCGTTGATAGCAATATTATATTGTACTTTTTGTGCAATGTCAATGCTTTTTCTAAAAAATGTTGAATTTTTTTTGCAACAATGAAAAAAAACGTGGTAAAATACTCTTGAAAGGTGTTTTTAAATATGGATAATAAGTTAAAAGAATTGAGGTTAAATAAAGAATTTAACGGTAAAATAGGAATGACTCAGCAAGAAATAGCTGATGAAATAGGTGTTACAAAAAGAACTTATATTTATTGGGAAAAAGGCGAACGTCAAATAAAACCAGAAAAAGCCCAGCAACTAGCAGATATATTCGGAGTCAGTGTAGGTTATCTGTTAGGCCATGAAGAAAATACGAGTGAGCAATTACAACATTTGATTGAAGAACTCGAAAAAAAACTAACAGAATATAATAAACAATACAATGCAATGAAAGAAGTACTATCTGAAAGGTTACAATACTTAGATCAAGTTCTTCATGAAGATGAAATCCATAGAGGAAAAGCTATAACTACTTTACACACTATCAAATCACTTGTAGATAGCAGTGACGAAATGTTTGAGCTTATTTTATCTATTAAGGAAAATCACTTTAAATCTGAAAAACTAAGATTGATTATCCAAAGTATCAATCAAACGAACGAACTTATAGAAAAAAACAAAAACAATGAATCCCCTCAAAAACTAAACTCCTCAGATAAACAATAGTAACTCTATTCCAAAGGTTCATTGTGCAAAAGATAGGTATCAAAATCTTTTATCATAAAAACATCAGCATATAGGAGGCTACTTATGAAAAAATTACTAAGCACGTCAGCTATTTTACTTTCTGCTACCGTCCTAGTGGCTTGCTCTAACAATCAATCAACTACTAAAGATAGCTCGGAGCAACCAAAAACGGAGCAAAAAAACACTACTTCAACAAACGTTAAAACCAAAGTAGATAACAGTAAATACGACAATCTAATTTCTGAAATCAAATCAAAATTAGATCCTGAATCAACTGGCGCAATAAGTGTAAAAATTCAAAATAACGTAATCGATTCAGATTCATCCGAACCACATGATACAATCATGATTTTGCTAACTGGAACGGCTAAAGATAACGCAAAAGAGACTATGGCCGCAATCAATTCAAATTCTGCTACAACTAATCAGCAAAATGCAATTACCGTATTTCGGATGTCTATATCTGAGTTTGCTAAAAAATTACCAGACGACAATACTACTCTTTCCCTTGGGTATGAAAAATCTGCTGATCAATACGACTTAATCGCAAAATCTTCAAAACAAAAAGATTTTATCCCTGTTGGAGAAATCATCGTAAATTAAAAAACTCCCCCATATTCGCCAATAGAACCCCTCTTTCAACGGTCTATTGTGCAAAAACAGGGGAAATTGAAGAATAGAAAGCCAATTTTACAGACTAAAGCGCAAAAAACGACAAATTCGACAAATAGAAAAAGACAATCCTGCTACCGCTAACTTGTCTGATAATGCAATAAAAGCAACGTTCCCAGCGTTGAGATTTTTCAATACTCAAAAATTTTTAAAAAACAAACCAAAAAGATTGACAAAAACTAAAAATTACAGTATTATTAGGCAATGAGAAGAGTTTCTGCTCCCAAGGGAACAGAGTACGCGAAACACCGCCTAGTTCTACTAGGTGGTGTTTTTGTATATAAGGAACATATATGAAACCATTTCAAACATTAGATGAACAAATAAAACTTCTCCAGTCTAGAGGTTTAGAAATAGATAACATAGAAGAATGTAAAAGATACCTTCTAACTAACAACTATTACAACGTCGTCAACGGATATAGTAAGTTTTTTCAAACATCAAAAGATAAATTTATAGCTGGTGCAGACTTTAGAGAAATAGCTGCAACACACTTTTACGATAAAGAAATTAAATCAGCTTTTTTAAAAGCAATTATAGATGCAGAAAAACACTTTAAATCCGTACTGGCATATCGTTTTTCAGAATCATATCCAAAGCCATACTCTTATCTAGACATTAATAATTTTGAAACACAAAAAGATGCAAAAAGGCTAGCACAAATTACAAATTTAATCAGTATATTAGCTAAAATACTCAATGATTATAATAGGGATAAGCAAAACAATTCTATAAAACACCACTATAAACAACATGGCGTTGTTCCTTTCTGGGTTATCATCAATGAACTTACATTAGGGCAAGCATTTAACTTTTATAGAAATCTAAACACTGATATAAAAAATCAAATAGCTAGAGATTTATCACCATTCTTACAAGAAAATATTGAATACATCCAAAATAGACCTAGTAAAGACCTTTTAAGTGGAAAGGCTTTAGAAAGTATTATTAAAAATATACTAGAAATTAGAAATATCACTGCTCATAATAATAAACTTTTCAATTATAAATGTCGTGAGAATCTTCCACAACTAGCTTATTTCCACTATTACAATAACAATGCCAATACATCAAGACAATCTGTATATTATGTTTTTCTTGCCTTGCAATGCCTACTTGCTTCCACACAATACGCTCAATTACATAACACTATTATTAAAAGAACCAAAGCTCTAAATAAAAAAGCGCACTCCATTGAAGCCGGCATTGTATTGGACACACTTGGATTTCCGAATAATTGGTATAATATCACCGACACATTAAGATAGAACTACTTGCAATATATGGGCATTTTCAAACCCCATACAAGCCCCATATCCGCCTTGTTTCCTATTCTGGCACAATTTACCGTCTGACTGCTTAAAATCGAAAATAGGGGCATTCTCGTAGATCCTCGCATGGTATAAACTCAAAATCTTTTCTAATTGCTTGCCTGCTGATGGAAAAAGGAGTAAAACCATGAAAATTACACAACACACGAAAAAAGACGGATCAGCAGTCTACCGCTCCAGTATCTATCTTGGCATTGATTCTGTAACTGGTAAGAAGGTCAAGACTACCATATCAGCACGAACAAAGAAAGAACTCAAAAACAAGGCCACCCAGGCTAAGGTAGAATTTGAGAAAAACGGCTCTACACGGAAACAACGCTCACATATAACAACCTATAGGGAACTTGTGGACTTGTTTTGGCAAACCTACCAGCATACCATAAAGACTAATACGCAGATAAAGATAAAAGGCTGCTTAAATAATTACCTCTTGCCCTCATTTGGTACTTACAAACTAGATAAACTTACTCCTGTTATTATCCAAACTCAGGTAAATAAATGGGCGGATGAGTACAATCAGGACGGAACGGGGTATAAAGAATACAATCATCTTCATGCCTTAAATAAACGTATACTACAGTATGGGGTCTCTATCCAAGCATTAGACAATAACCCCGCTCGTGATATTGTCATTCCTAGAAAGATAACCAGAGATAAACAAGAAATTAAATACTTTCAAGATCAGGAACTTAAAAACTTCCTCTCCTATCTCGATAACCTGGAGAATACCTTTGTCAATTTCTATGATACTGTGCTTTATAAAACGCTCCTAGCTACTGGACTGCGCATCCGTGAATGTCTGGCCCTGGAATGGTCTGATATTGACCTGCAGAACGGAACAATCGATATTAACAAAACACTCAATATTTTAAACCAGGTAAACAGTCCTAAGACAAAATCAAGCTATAGAGTTTTAGATATCGATCATAAAACAGTGCTCATGCTTCGTCTCTACCGAGCAAGACAAGCAGAAAACGGTAGAAACATTGGCTTAACCTATGAGAAAGTATTCTCTGATAGCTTTGACAACTATGTCAATACTCGAAAGGTTGATTATCGCCTACATAAGCACTTAAAAAGCGCTAACTGTACTGATTTAGGCTTTCATGCTTTCCGACACACTCACGCTAGCATCTTGCTTAATGCTGGCCTGCCGTACAAAGAAATACAGACACGGCTTGGCCATGCAAAAATATCTGTAACTATGGACACTTACAGCCATTTATCAAAAGAGAACCAAAAAAGAGCAGTCTCATTCTTTGAAACTGCCCTCGAAAAAATAAAAAGTTCCTAAAAAAGTCCACAAAATAAAAAAAGCGATACATAAAACCCTTATGTATCAACGATTATAGAATGATTTCGGTATAATTGACTATTATACCGAAATTTTCTCATTTTTAAAAGAAAAAGGGCGCTGGTAAAGGATAATCTTCACCAACTCCCTATTTTTCTACTTATCTAAGCCTAATTCTGCCAAGATTTGACGTTTGTAGGCAATCTTTTGGACTTCCTTGTCCTCATCTTCAGACCAATCTAGTTTAATTTCTGAAACAATCTGCCCAGGGCGATTTTTCAAGATATAGATGCGGTCGCTGAGATTGAGGGCCTCTTCAATACTATGCGTGATGATCAAGGTTGTTAGCTGCAATTGCTTATGAATCTCCAGATACCAAGCATGGAGTTCCATCTTTGTCATCTCATCCAAGGCGCTAAAGGCCTCATCCAAGAGAAAGAGCTTGTGCCCGAAAAGGTAGGTCCTGAGCAAGGCTACACGCTGACGCATCCCTCCACTCAGTTCATGAGGATACTTGTCCCGTACAGCTGTCAGCTGAAAGGTCGCAAGGATTTCATCTGCTCGAGCAATAGCCTCTGCCTTATCCACTTTTTGAATCAAGAGAGGCAGTATGATATTGCCAAGCACCGTCTTGTGCTCCAAGAGGAGATCCTTTTGCAACATATAACTCACGCGCCCCTTAGGATTTTCCTCACCGTCAAGGACAATTCGCCCTGACTGAACTTCTAAAATCCCAGCGATTAGGTTAAAGAGGGTGGTCTTTCCTACACCACTTGGTCCTAGGATAGAAACCACTTCACCTGAAGTCACCTGCAGGTTGATGTCTTCTAAAATCCTCTCTTGACCATAGGCATAACTGACGTGTTCTAGTCTAATTTCTGTCATTATTTCACAAATTCATTGGTGAAGCCTTTGTCTGTCAAGTCTTCTTTGAGGATACCATTTTCTTTGTCCCATTTGTAGAAGGCATTCCAGCGGGCTGCGTCAAATTGACCCCATTTTTCCTTGTCGCTTGCGTATTCTTTTGACAAGTATTTTTGAGATTCGATGACAAAGTCACGTTTTTCCTGAAGTTCAGGTGCATTCTTGATGAGGATATCAGCTGCTTCTTCTGGATGCTCCATAGCATATTGATAACCTTTTTTGATAGCTTGGATAACTTTGCGAGCTTCTTCTTTGTTGTCTTTAAGGTAGTCGTTGTTTGCAATAATAACTGGTGAGTAGTAGTCAAACTCCTTGACGTAATCTTTCAAGTACATAAAGTTAGCCTCTACACCTTGAGATTTAGCAAGGATACCATCCCAACCGTAGTAAATCCAAGCAGTGTCAAACACACCATTAGCAATCGGAGTGATAGAGTTTGAGTCATTATTTGGTACTTTTTCTACCTTCTCAAAGTCTCCACCTTGTGATTCTACCAAAGTTTTCAACATAGCAAGTTCCGTTGGGTCATTCCAAGTTCCGTATTTCTTACCAACCAAGTCTTTTGGACTAGCTACATTGTCCGATTTACGAGAGATAATTCCTGATGTATTGTGCTCAACGATAGCTGCAACGGCAGTAATTCCTGCACCTTTTTCTAACTTCTTAGCCATGTAGTCTTGGAAATACACTGCAAATGGCGCCTTACCATTGATAACCAAGTCAGAAGAACTTTCTTCTGGTGGCAATTTCAAATCAACATCCACTCCAGCTTCTTTGAAATAGCCTTTTTCCTTGGCTACATAAAGCCCTGTGTGGTTGGTATTTGGTGTCCAGTCTAGGATAAAGTCAATTTTCTTGAGTTCTGCTTCTTTGTTGTCCTTAGAAGCAGTTCCTTGACCACAAGCTACAAGCACAACAGCTACAAGAGCTGTCACAAGCGTTAAAAACACTTTCCATGTTTTTTTCATTTTGATTTCCTCTTTTCTTTTTTGAAACATTCTAATTTTACGAACGTTTCCATTTAATAACATATTTTTCACTAACGTCGACCAATTTCATCCCCAAAAGGCTGATAATCGATACCAGAATAATAATAGCGAACATAGTATCATACTGAAACAGTTTCTTGGACTGAATCATATAAACACCAAGACCCTCAAAGCCTCCCAACCACTCAGATACCACTGTTGTGATAAAGGCGTAGGAGACGCTAACCCTTAGTCCTGCATAAAAGTAAGGCAGGCTGACCGGGATTTTAAAATGCCACAGGATTTGCCAAGGATTGGCTCGCATCAGACTAAACAAGGTCAGCATATCCTGATCACAATGCCTAAAACCATCTAAAATACTGACGATGATAGGGAAGGTCGTCGTCAAGATAATCAAGACAATCTTGGGCAAAATCCCATAACCTAGCCACAAAACCAGGATAGGGGCTATGGCAATAGTCGGTATGGTCTGGACAACTACCATCATAGGGTAAATCAGATCATTGAGCCAAGTCAAACTGTCCATAAGCACCGCCATGAGACAGGCAATCAAGACTCCCAAAACCAGCCCCAGTAAAGCCACTCTCAAGGTGGCCCAGCTATGGTGCCAGAGAAATTCTCTATCCCGAACAAAGGCCTGGAGAATTTCAAGAGGGGTCGGCAGAATAAACTTGGGGAGAAGTTTAAGCAAACCTGCTAACTGCCAGATTGACAAGACTACTAGAAAGCCCAATAGACTAATGTGTCGTCTCAGTATACTTTTCAAGTTTCTCATCAATACTTAAAATCTCTCCTATATTTATTTTGACATTGGCAAAGACATTATCTGCCTCCTGCCCTGCCACTTCGAGCGCTTCTTTGAGAATGCGCATGAGCTCATCAAACTCTCCTTCCAAGACCGTTTCAAATGGTGTCACCACCATGGTCACTTCCTGATCTTGCAGATAAGCAATGACTTGATCAATAACAACTATCCGATCAATCCCCTGTGATAGGGGTAAAACTTGCAAGGCAATGCTTGCTTTCATAATAACCTCCTCTTCTCGTTTTCCTCTTTATAAAAAGAAAAACCTTTACCATATATGGAAAAGGTGAAGAATAGACTAAGTATCGTTCCCTACGCTGGCATTACCCAGATCAGGTGCGGTCGAAGTTTAACACTTCCTCTCAGACTGTACACAGACTCCCATATATTATATGGACATATGATAGCGCAAAACAAAAAAAAAGTCAAGGAAACTGCTTACAGAAAAGAGCAGGAAATTTTTCCTACTCTCATTTTCTATACTCGTTCTCCATCACTGTTTACTCTGTAGCCATCCACTGTCGTATTAACAGCTAAAGCGCCTGAAGAGTAAGAATAATACCACTTACCAGATACTTGGTACCATCCTGTTTTCATTGCACCTGAACTGTCCAAATAGTACCACAGACCATTTTCCTTTAACCATCCTGTCTGCATTTCACCAGATGATTTCAAATAATACCAACTAGAACCGTCTTTCAGCCATCCTGTTGATTTAGAACCATTTGATTTGAAATGATACCAACTACCATTTATTTTCTTCCAACCAACAGTCAGAACATCATTGGAACTACCTTCTGTTTGATTCTGCGATGACGCAACCTCCTCTAACTGAATATAACGACGACTTCCACTATAAGATATATAACTCAACCACTTGTACCCATCTTTTTCAAGTACCTGATCATAATGAACACTCTCACCTGGAGAATAATATGCAATTGAGGCTGCACTAGCTAAAGGTTGATTTTTAATAGCTGCCTTATTCTTAAAATAATGTGTTCCTCCTGTCGAAGACAACGGTTGACTATCGAATACTTTGCCACTACTTACTACATTACCCCCATCCAAATCTTTAAAATGAATAAATCCTGTCATCGTATTGGCTTTTATAATTCGTTTATTATAGGATCCTGTATAACCATAGTTGTATTCCTCAATTTCTATATTATCCCCCATTACATTTGAAACCCAGGCAACATGACCATATCCTCCTGCAGTAGACCAAGCAATCGATCCAATCGTTGGTACACTATCTACACGATAGCCTTCACGACGAGCACGATAGCCCCATTCATTCGCATTTCCATAAGCTCCTGTAATCTCAAAACCATTGACACTACTCAAGCGAAAGGCTGCAAATGAAGTACACTGACGAGAGTACATGCGCCACTTATCAATTTCCTGACTCCCATTTTTATAGTAAGCAGGATAATCATCCCCACGCGCAATCGATCCATTTCCTCCAGAATAGGCATATACACTATCACTCGCTGCTAGCATCAATCCTGCTACTAAAAAAGGAACAACCTTTTTAACTGATTTTCTCAAAGAAAATCCTGTCTCTGTTACTTTGAATGGTAAAACTTTCATTCTTCCTCCTTGAAAAATAATATAAATCGAAGATTACCTTCACTTAAACTATTCGGAGAAAAAAGAAAAAGTGAGAAAATTTCTCACTTTAGTCAAGATAATGAATCAAATTCTTTTCTGTAAGAATATCTGAGTAAGTAAAGGACTCAACATAAACATTAGCTTGTTTATCTCCTTCAACGTTCCCAAATTCCACGATAAATAGGGATGGATAAACTTCAATTAGCTTACCCAATCTATTTTTTTGGCGCTTACGCCCATTTTCCAAAGTCATTTCGATTACATGACCCTCATGCGCCTTGATTTCCTCTTTAATTTTTTTCATCTTAGCTACATCTGTAAATGCATCTGTCATCTTATTTCCTCCCTTTTTGAGATACTTGAAAATTTATTGTATTCTTTTTGGAAAATTAATTCCACAGTTCCACGAGCTCCACTACGGTTTTTCTCGATAATAACTTCTACCTTATTATTTGGTATGCCTTCCTCTTCTTCACCACCACGCTCATAATAATCGTCACGATAGAGAAAGGCTACGATATCAGCGTCCTGCTCAATAGATCCAGATTCACGAATATCAGACAAGACCGGTCTCTTGTCCTGACGTTGTTCTACACCACGAGAAAGCTGACTTAGAGCAATTACTGGAACTTTCAGTTCCTTGGCTAGGATTTTCAACTGACGTGAAATTTCTGAAACTTCTTGTTGACGATTTTCTCGCCCAGTTCCCGTAATAAGCTGCAAGTAGTCTATCAAAATCAAACCAAGATTCCCAGTTTCTTGAGCCAGTTTGCGTGAACGCGAACGAATTTCCGTAATCCGAATCCCTGGTGTATCATCAATATAGATACTTGCATTGGCTAGATTCCCTTGAGCAATGGTATATTTTTGCCATTCCTCATCAGTCAGTTGACCCGTACGAATAGAATGCGACTCAACCAACCCTTCTGCCGCCAACATACGATCCACTAGACTTTCCGCACCCATTTCGAGCGAAAAGATAGCTACCGTCTTGTCCAACTTGGTCCCAATATTCTGAGCAATATTCAAGGCAAATGCTGTCTTACCAACCGCCGGACGAGCTGCTAAGATAATCAACTCCTCTTCATGAAGACCAGTCGTCATATGATCTAAATCACGATAGCCTGTCGCAATACCTGTAATATCAGTCGTTTGCTGCGAGCGAGCTTCCAGATTTCCAAAGTTGACATTCAACACGTCTCGAATATTCTTAAATCCACTTCGATTAGCATTTTCACTAACATCAATCAGCCCTTTTTCTGCCTGAGCAATGATTTCATCAGCTGGTTGTGAAGCCTCGTAAGCTTGATTGACAGACTCTGTCAACTTGGCGATTAATCGCCGTAACATAGCCTTTTCTGCAACGATTTTAGCATAATACTCCGCATTAGCAGAAGTTGGCACAGAATTGACAATCTCAACCAAGTAAGACAAGCCACCAATATTCTGCAAGTCACCTTGATTATCAAGAATGGTACGAACCGTTGTTGCATCTATGGCATCGCCACGATCCGATAAATCAACCATGGCTTGGAAAATCAAACGATGGGCATACTTAAAAAAGTCCCGAGACTCAATATATTCTCGTACAAAAACAAGCTTACTCTCATCAATAAAGATAGCACCCAAAACGGATTGCTCAGCTAAGATATCTTGAGGTTGTACTCGTAACTCTTCTACTTCTGCCATCTGACTTCCCTTCCTTTTACAATCTTGTCAAGAAGGTGTAAATTTACCCTTCTTTCACACGAAGATTGATGATACTTGTGATATCTTGATAGATTTTCACTGGCACATCAATCAAACCAACTGCTCGAATCGGAGCTTGTACTTGGATATGACGTTTATCAATCTTGATCCCAAATTGCTTTTGCAATTCTTCCGCAATTTTCTTATTGGTAATAGAACCAAAAGTACGGCCATCTGGACCAACTTTTTCAACAAATTCTACAACAGTTTCCTCTGCTTCAAGTTGGGCTTTAATTGCTTTTGCTTCTGCAATCATCTCAGCGTGAGCTTTTTCTTCAGATTTTTGTTTACCACGAAGCTCACCTACCGCTTGAGCAGTTGCTTCTTTGGCTAGATTCTTTTTGATAAGAAAGTTTTGCGCATACCCTGTTGGTACTTCCTTAATTTCGCCTTTTTTTCCTTTTCCTTTAACATCTGCTAAAAAGATTACTTTCATTCTTCTTTCTCCTTTTCCTTTATTTCATTTAATACAATTTCTGTCAGTTTTTCACCTGCTTCTGACAAGGTTAAATCTTTAATTTGAGCTGCTGCCAAATTAAAGTGGCCCCCACCGCCTAGCTCTTCCATAATCCGTTGTACATTCAATTTACTACGACTACGAGCTGAGATAGAAATAAATCCTTGTGTATTCTTCGCAAGAACAAAACTCGCTTCAATACCTGACATAGCTAACATGGCATCTGCTGCCTTACTAATAACAACTGTATCATAGCATTTCGAGTCCTGAGCCTCTGCTATCAATACATCTGAACCTAATTTACACCCCTGTAAAATCAGTTCGTTGACCTCACGATATTCTTCAAAATCTGTCGCAGCAATTTCTTGGATGACAATACTATCACTTCCTCTCGTTCTGAGATAACTCGCAACATCAAATGTCCGACTAGTCACTCGTGAAGTGAAATTTTTAGTATCCAGCATCATACCAGCCATCAAGACACTGGCTTGCATACGACTCAAACGATTTTTCTTAGAATTCTGGAACTGAATCAATTCCGTTACCAACTCACTGGCACTACTTGCACCACTTTCGATATAAGTAATGACGGCATTATCAGGAAAATCCTGATCCCGTCTGTGGTGGTCAATGACAATAGTTTGAATAAACAAATCATAAAATTCTTTTGATAATGTTAAGGCTGTCTTTGAATGGTCTACAAGAATCAACAAAGAACGATTGGTCACCATCCCCATTGCATCCTTAACAGACAACAACTTCGTAACTCCTTCTTTTTCTAAGAATGAAACAGCTCGTTCAATATCCGGTGACATTTGTTCTTCGTCGTAAAGAGCATAGCTATTTTGAGTCACATTGCTGGCAAATAACTGCATACCTACAGCAGAGCCCAAAGCATCCATATCTAGATTTTTGTGACCAACTACAAAAACCTGATCCACACTTCGAATCTTATCTGAAATAGCTGTCATCATAGCGCGCGTACGGGTCCGTGTACGTTTGATTGAGGCAGCAGATCCACCACCAAAATAAACGGGATTTTTCGTTTCGTCATTCTCCTTGACAACCACCTGGTCTCCACCACGCACTTCAGCCAAGTTCAAGTTGAGTAAAGCAACTTTCCCTATTTCATCATGATTTCCATCACCATAAGAAAATCCCATACTTAAGGTCAATGGCAACTGTCTCTGTTTCGACTCTTCTCTGAAAGCATCGATAACAGAAAATTTATCATTCATCAAGCCCTCAAGCACCGTATAGTCCGTAAACAGATAAAAACGATCCATACTCACTCGACGGGAAAACATGGCATATTTACCAGCAAATTCTGAAACAAAATTGGCTACAAAACTATTGATATGACTAATATCAGACTCCGATGTTTCATCTTCTAAATCATCATAGTTGTCAACGGAAACGATCCCAATAACAGGCCGACTCGTTACTAACTCAACAGTCGCTTCATATTCACCAGACACATCAAAGAAGTAAAGAACCCCAGACACCTTGTCCATATGAACCGAATAACGGGTCTCACCCAAGGTAGCATAAGAACCTGGGTTCCCCACAGAAGCCTTGATAATTGTTTGAATTAATGCCACATCAATCTCGCCCACTTCATTAGTCAAAATCAATTCAGCATAAGGATTAAACCATTCAACGTCACCTGACGACAAGTCTAATTTAATGACTCCGACAGGCATCTGTTCTAACAAGGTTGTCAAACTATCTTCAGCTTGGTGGTTTACATACTGGATTTGTTCTACTTCACTCCTTGAGTAATAGTCTCTTTGATGGATGAATAGTAAAATATATGAACCCAAAATAAGTAGCAAAAGAAATAGCGTTACCAGTGTATTCGTTACAAAAACAAGTTGCACAGATAGCACTCCGAACGCCACTATTCCTAATATTAAGGGGAAAATAGGACTTACATAAAATTTTTTCATTCCAAACCTCTTGGCACCCATTATACCATAATAACCACCAAAAAGCGACTTTTTAAAAGTGTAATTAGCAATTCTACAAACTATAATAAAAAGGAGGTTTACAATTCAGTAAACCTTCCTTTACACATATTAAAATTAAGATTCTTTAACTTCTAACAAACCAATTTCTCCATCTTCACGGCGATAAATCACATTAGTTGTTTGATCTTCAACATCCACATAAATAAAGAAATCATGTCCCAATAAATCCATTTGTAGAATAGCTTCTTCCAAATCCATTGGTTTTAAATCAATTTGTTTTGAACGAACAACTCTAGACTGGACAACATTTGGATCTTCCACCAAAGCATCTGTAAATAATTGACTAGTTGCTACCTTGTTTTTATTTTTACGCTCGATTTTTGTTTTATTTTTACGAATCTGACGTTCAATTTTATCGGTTACAAGGTCAATTGAACCATACATATCTTGAGACACATCTTCTGCACGAAGAGTAATTGAGCCAAGCGGAATCGTCACCTCCACTTTAGCCGTTTTTTCACGATACACCTTCAAGTTAACTCGAGCATCCAACTCTTGTTCAGCTTGAAAATACTTTTCGATCTTTTCGAGTTTAGAAACTACATAATCACGAATTGCTTCTGTTACTTCTAGGTTTTCACCACGGATACTATATTTAATCATATGAGTACCTTCTTTCTAAACATTTTTGTTTTTCTGATTTCATTATAGCGCTTTCATTTTAGTTTTGCAAATTTTTTCCTCATCTTACAAGGGAAAAAGTTTTTACATCCTCAGCACCAGCTTCTTCCAGCAGTTTCTTCACACGATTTATAGTTGTTCCTGTAGTATAAATATCATCTATAAGTAGGATTTTCTTAGGAATGCTGACTCCACTTTTAATAAAGAAAGGAAGTTCTGTCGTCAAGCGTTCTGAGCGACTTTTAGAAGAACTAGCTCTCTCTTCTCTTTTCTCTAATAAATCCAGATACTTGAAAGCTGCTGCTTCAACTAAACCTTCAACCTGATTAAATCCTCTGTCAAGCAATCTTTCAGGACTTAGGGGAATTACAACAAATTGATACTCTTTGTACTTTCTCAACTCCGCACTTAAAACTGAAGCGAAAACTTTTCTTAAAAGGAAGTCTCCGTCAAACTTATACCGACTGAAAAAATCCTTCATAGCTTGATTGTAAGTAAAAATCGCTCTATGACTGACTTCAACTCCTTCTTTACACCAAAATTGACAATCTTGACACTTTGTTGACAAACCTGTTTTCATACAGTTTGAACAGTGCTCTTCTCCAATTCTCTCAAGAGTAGAATCACAGCCTGAGCAAAGATAAGAGTCATCATTCCTCAAAAGCAAGAGACTACTAAAAGTTAAAACAGTCTTCATTGTCTGCCCACATAACAAACACTTCATAAGCCTGCCTCCTTGTTCATCTGCTGAATTTCCTTAATTGCCTTCTTGATCGAAGCATTTAATCCGTCATGAAAGAAAAGCAAATCTCCTGTCGGTCTATCCATACTTCGTCCAACTCGTCCACCAATTTGAATCAAACTGGACTTGGTAAACAGACGATGATTGGCCTCTACTACAAAAACATCCACACAATTGAAGGTAACTCCTCGCTCCAAGATTGTCGTACTGATAAGTATTGTCAGTTCTCCATCTCGAAAAGCTTGCACTTGCTCTAATCAATCTTCTGTTACAGAAGAAACAAAACCAATTTTCTCATTTGGAAATTGCTCCTGTAAGATTTCTTTTAGCTGCTCCCCTTTTTTAATTTCTGATGCAAAAATGAGTAAAGGATAACCTGTCTTTCTCTGTTTCTCAATATAAGAATTTAACTTTGGTGACAAACGATTCTTATCCAAATAGCGATTAAAATCCGATAACCAAACTGGTTTAGGAATAATCAATGGATTCCCATGAAATCGTCTTGGCAAACTCAACCTTTTTAGTTCTCCTATGCGAACCTTCCTATCTAACTCATCGGTCGAAGTCGCTGTTAAAAAGATTCTCAGCCCATTCTCCTTTACACTATTCTTGACAGCGTGGTAAAGAATGGGATTATCAACATAAGGAAAGGCATCTACTTCATCCACTATCAGTAAATCAAAAGCTTGATAAAATTTCAATAACTGATGAGTCGTCGCAACAACTAATGGTGTTCGAAAATAAGGTTCCGATTCTCCATGTAGGAGGGCTACCTCACAAGAAAAATCATTTTGCAGGCGCTTGTACAGCTCCAAACAAACATCTATGCGAGGACTAGCCAAACATACTGCACCACCCGCATTGATCACTTTAGCCACTACTTGATAAATCATTTCTGTCTTTCCAGCTCCTGTCACCGCATGAACTAAAGTTGGCTCTTGCTTGTCTACTGCTTGAATCAGTCCCTCTGACACCTTCTCTTGAAAAGGAGTTAATTGACCACGCCATTTAAGAACATCTTGCTTCAGAAAATCCTCCTGCGGAAAACAGTATAAAGCTTGATCACTCCGAACTCGCTTCATCAGCAAGCATTCCCGACAATAGTAGGCACCAATAGGTAGATACCATTCCTCTAAAATAGCACTATCACAACGTTGACAGAAAAGTTTCCCCTTCTCCTTTCTCATTGCTGGAAGTCTCTCCGCCAACTGACGTTCCTCTTCTGTTAATTCATTCTCCGTAAACAAACGACCGAGATAATTTGGATTTACTTTCATACTTCTTTATTCGTAAAAACCTAGCGCTTTAGATGATTTTTTAGTACAATTAAATCATGGAATTTAAAACAATTAAAGAGGACGGTCAAGTCCAAGAAGAAATCAAAAAATCACGCTTTATCTGTCATGCCAAGCGTGTTTATAGCGAAGAAGAGGCTCGTGACTTCATTACTGCCATCAAGAAAGAGCACTACAAAGCTACGCATAACTGTTCTGCCTTCATTATTGGGGAACGTAGTGAAATCAAACGTACAAGTGATGATGGTGAGCCTAGTGGTACTGCTGGCATTCCTATGCTTGGGGTACTAGAAAATCACAATCTCACCAATGTCTGTGTGGTCGTGACACGCTACTTTGGTGGCATTAAACTAGGAGCTGGAGGACTGATTCGTGCTTACGCAGGCAGTGTTGCCTTAGCTGTCAAAGAAATCGGCATCATTGAAATAAAGGAACAGGCTGGCATTGCTATTCAAATGTCTTACGCTCAGTACCAAGAGTACAGTAACTTCCTTAAAGAACATGATCTTATGGAACTTGATACAAACTTTACAGATCAAGTCGATACGATGATTTATGTTGATAAAGAGGAAAAAGAAACTATTAAAGCTGCACTTGTAGAGTTTTTTAATGGAAAAGTCACTTTAACTGATCAAGGTTTACGCGAAGTTGAAGTTCCTGTAAATTTAGTGTAAACAATGGATAATACAGCGTTTCACTGACATTTTCACCGCTACTTTAATTAGCAACATAAAAAGGTGCTTGCCAAAACCTACTAGAAAATGAAGCAATTTAAAAAGAAAACGGATAGCGTTCTCCTTTACACCTATTTACTAGAATTAACTTATCACAATCGCTTGAAAATCAATGGCTTGGACCTCTGATATAAAAAAATCCTATCACTTCGATAGGATTTCTATATTTTACAAATGGTATAGATAGCGTTATACTAGAGATATCTTATACAAAGAGGTATTCATATGTCTATTTATAACAACATTACTGAACTAATCGGACAAACACCGATTGTTAAACTCAACAACATTGTGCCAGAAGGTGCTGCGGACGTCTATGTAAAACTTGAAGCATTTAACCCTGGTTCATCTGTAAAAGACCGTATTGCTCTTAGCATGATTGAAAAAGCGGAACAAGACGGTATTCTAAAACCAGGTGCTACCATTGTTGAAGCAACAAGTGGAAACACTGGTATTGGACTTTCATGGGTAGGTGCTGCTAAAGGGTATAAAGTTGTCATTGTTATGCCTGAAACTATGAGTGTAGAACGCCGTAAGATTATCCAAGCCTATGGCGCTGAACTCGTCCTCACTCCTGGTAGTGAAGGAATGAAAGGTGCTATCGCCAAGGCTCAAAAAATCGCTGCTGAACGTGATGGTTTCCTTCCTCTTCAATTCGACAATCCAGCTAATCCAGAAGTACACGAAAGAACAACAGGAGCTGAGATACTAGCTGCTTTCGGTAAAGATGGATTAGATGCCTTTGTTGCTGGAGTTGGTACCGGTGGAACAATTTCTGGTGTTTCTCATGCACTCAAAGCAGCAAATTCTAACATTCAAGTTTATGCAGTGGAAGCTGATGAATCTGCTATTCTATCTGGTGAAAAACCTGGTCCTCACAAAATTCAAGGTATCTCAGCTGGATTTATTCCTGATACACTGGATATAAAGGCTTATAATGGTATCGTTCGTGTAACGTCAGACGATGCTCTGGCACTTGGCCGTGAGATTGGCGGAAAAGAAGGATTCCTTGTTGGTATTTCTTCAGCTGCAGCTATCTATGGAGCAATTGAAGTTGCTAAGAAATTAGGTACAGGTAAGAAAGTCCTTGCTCTAGCACCAGATAACGGTGAACGTTATCTCTCTACAGCACTCTATGAATTTGAAGTGTAGTCTCCTAAATACACTTGGCCCTTATTATAGGGCTTTTTATTTTTATCCTGAAAAATCGACTGCATAGAAAAGTCTTTGGGCAGATAAAGGCTTGTTTGGGTTACAAGAGATATAAACTGAGAGGTAAGCGTCAAGTGAGAATTGACATGGGATTGGTACTTATGGCCAACAACCTCCTAAAATACAATAAGAGAACGACTAAAAATTAAAAAGCTAGAGTTCCACAATTGGAAATCTCTAGCTTTTTTATGTTTGAGAACTATTTTATCTCAGACTCTTCTATGATTAGTTATTCAAGGCTGCTGCCATTGTAGCTGCAACTTCAGCTTCAAAGTCATTTGCAGCTTTCTCAATACCTTCACCAACTTCAAAGCGAGCGAACTCAACTACTGAAGCGTTAACTGATTCAAGGTATGCTTCAACTGTCTTGCTGTCATCCATGATGTAAACTTGTGCAAGAAGTGTGTAAGCTTGGTCAACTTTAGTGTTATCAAGCATGAAGCGATCCATTTTACCTGGGATGATTTTGTCCCAGATTTTTTCTGGTTTACCTTCTGCAGCCAATTCAGCTTTGATGTCAGCTTCAGCTTGCGCAATTACTTCATCAGTCAATTGAGCTTTTGATCCATACTTCAAGTGTGGAAGAGCTGGTTTGTTAACCATTGCACGGCTTTCGTTGTCTTGGTCGATAACGTGGTTCAATTGTGCTAACTCATCTTTAACGAATTGCTCATCCAATTCTTTGTAAGAAAGAACTGTTGGTTTCATAGCAGCGATGTGCATTGACAATTGTTTAGCAAGAGCTTCGTCTCCACCTTCAACAACTGAAATAACACCGATACGTCCACCATTATGTTGGTATGCTCCAAAGTGTTGTGCATCTGTTTTTTCAATCAATGCAAAGCGACGGAATGAGATTTTTTCTCCGATAGTTGCTGTTGCAGATACGTATGCAGCTTCAAGAGTTTCACCTGAAGGCATTGTCAAAGCAAGTGCTTCTTCATTATTAGCAGGTTTTCCTTCAGCAATAACTTTAGCTGTAGTATTTACCAATTCAACGAATTGAGCATTTTTCGCAACGAAGTCAGTTTCAGCGTTTACTTCAATAACTGCTGCAACATTACCGTTAACGTAAACACCAGTCAAACCTTCTGCAGCAACACGGTCAGCCTTCTTAGCTGCCTTAGCCATACCTTTTTCACGAAGCAATTCAATCGCTTTTTCGATGTCACCGTCTGTTTCTACAAGCGCTTTTTTAGCGTCCATAACACCGGCACCAGATTTTTCACGCAACTCTTTTACAAGTTTAGCTGTAATTTCTGCCATTTTGATTCTCCTATATTTTTTAAAAATAGGAGAGCCGGGCTAAGCCCCGCCCTCCTAGGTAATTACTATTTATATGAATTAAGCGTTGTCGCCTTCTACGACTTCAACGATTTCTTCGATTGAATCTGCTTGAGCTTCTGAAGCTGCAAATTCTGCTTCAACTGCTGCTGCATCTTCACCTTGACGTCCTTCGATGATAGCGTCAGCCAATTTAGCTGTAATCAATTTAACAGCGCGGATAGCGTCATCGTTAGCTGGGATGATTACATCGATATCATCTGGATCAGTGTTTGTGTCAACCATCGCTACAACTGGGATTCCCAATTTTTTAGCTTCTTTAACAGCGATTTGCTCTTTATGTGGGTCAACTACATACATCACATCTGGAATACGAGGCATATCTTCGATACCACCCAAGAATTTTTCAAGACGTGCACGTTGTTTGTTAAGAAGTGCAACTTCTTTTTTAGGAAGAACTTCGAAAGTTCCATCTTCTTCCATACGTTTGATTTCTTTCAAACGAGCAATACGTTTTTGGATTGTTCCCCAGTTTGTAAGAGTTCCACCCAACCAACGGTGGTTGATGAAGTATTGACCTGAACGTACTGCTTCTTCAGCAACTGCATCAGCCGCTTGTTTCTTAGTACCAACGAACAATACAACTGCATCGTTAGCTGCTGCATCACGCATGAAGTCGTATGCTTGGTCAGCGTATTTTACAGTTTGTTGCAAGTCGATAACGTGGATTCCGTTACGCTCTGTAAAGATGTATTTAGCCATCTTAGGGTTCCAGCGACGAGTTTGGTGACCAAAGTGTACACCAGCCTCAAGAAGTTGTTTCATTGAAATTACTGCCATGAGTATTTCTCCTTTTTGTTTTTTTCCTCTTCTTGACTTCAACTCGCAAAACGACCCAAGGGCAACTGTCTCACAATTCATCAAGAATGAGTATTATCGTTCACACGACAAGTTTCATTTTACCATACTTTTTCAATATTTTCAAGTTTTTTAAGAATTTTTTTAGAGAGACTATCGCCACTAAAAAAGAGACTCTATTAAGTCTCCTTTTCTAATTAATCTGCATAAATATATGTTACAAAACCTGACGACGTAGTTGTCGGATTGAACCATCCACGATGATTTCCAAGAGTGCGATTACCAGCATAATTTGATTCTGACACTTGGATACGTGTTGTTGATTCTACAGCAGTGACTACCGCTACGTGTCCATATCCACCATCATTCCAACATGCAATCGCACCAACTTGAGGTGTCGAACCTGTACGGAATCCTGCAGCAGCTGCACTTGTAGCCCACTGTGCTCCATTACCCCAATAGTCTCCAGCCCAAGGTGCTAATGTTTTAACTCCCCATGTACATTCTCCAATTGGATAACTTGAAGCATTTGTACTGTATGTTGGGCGTTGTTTGACTGCCACAGGAGTGTATGTTGTTGATTCCGAAGAAGCTACAGCTTGAACCTGTGCTGCAAAAGTCGTATTTCCAGAAGCAACAACTGTTTGTTGTTGACTTACTTGTTTTGCCTTGTAAGCTGCTTCTGCCTCTGCTGCTGCTTTTGCTGCCGCTTCTGCTTCTGCTTTTTTCTCTAGCAAACTTGCTTTTTCATCTTCTGCTGTCGCTTTTTCAGCAGCAAGATTTAATTCTGCAGCCTTCAACTCAGCTTGTTTCGTTGTTAGAGCTTGTGCATCATCAGACAATTTCTGTTGATTTGCAATTACTGTATTAATTGCGTCATTGTTTGCCACTTGCTTCTCAGAAATTGCTTTTTTATCTGCTTTTTGTTGTTCCAACATTTTGTTGTTAGCAGATACAATTTCATTCATTGCTGCTACACGTGAAATAGCTTCTGTAATTGATTTTGAGTTTACAATCGTATTGATGTAGCTAGTTGCAGCTCCATTTGTTTGAGCACTACGAGCTTGTTTTTCCAAAGAATCATTGCGAGATACAATGTTTTTAGAAAGTTCTGTAATCTCACTCTCAAGCTTTTTGGATTCTGCTTGCAATCTATCATTTTCAGCTTGCAAGTTAGATTGCTCAGCTTGAATAGCTGATACTTGCTCCTGAATTTGGTCAACTTGTTTTTGGGCTTCTTGTTGTTGTGCTGTTAAGTTACTAATTTTATTATCTTGAGCAGCAATTTTGTCATCAGTCGTTTCTGCATGCGCAGTTGTTAAAACAGCTACTTGAGAAACCATTACTGTACTTAATAAAAGTGACGCTAAGATTTTTTTCTTCATATTACGTAGATACTCCTTCTTTTAAAGACAATACTAGTATACCAAAAAAAGGCCTAATGAATATTACGCCTTTGTTACATTTTTGTTTCTTTCTCATAGATAATATTTTTCAAAAATAAACTGAAAAATAAGCATCCACACAAGATTTAAAATCATGGATGGTACTAGGCTATAAACGATAAAAATCGGCAGACTATCTACAGTTAAACCTACCACTAATGCAAAGAGATAAGATCCCATATCAAATAGAAAACTCATAACAATCATAGCCAAGATTCTTGTCCAACGATTCAACAAAATAACACTATTCAATTTATGAAGAAAGGCTCCCAATAAGATAAATAAGAGAGTTGCAATCCCTATTAGATGGAAAAAGTAAACATCGTAAACCAAGCCTATCACAAAACAATAGACTAGGTAGAGATACTCTGATACTTCTATCGTCTCAAATAAGAGAAATAGAAAAAGAAAATGACTAGCCAAATGTACATGGGGGAAAAATGAACCCAGAAGCTGGCTAATATGGGCGTCAATTAGAACAAAGAAAGGAAGCAATAAAAACACTCCAACCCGCTTCAACTGTCTCATTATGAATTCCCCACTAATTCTATCACATCCACATTATGAGTATCTGCACTCAATTTAACAGTTACTTCTCGTGTCAAATAGTCTGTACTATGCGTTGTGGTAACTACTTCACCAACAGGAATATCCGCAACGTTAAAGTTTCCTAATCCACCCGTTGTCACTTTATCGCCTGTACTAATATCGCTATTACTATTTAATTGGCTAATTTTAAGAACTTCATTTTCCTTGTCATAACCAACAATAATCCCATAAATTGTAGTAGAACCATGTTGAATTTTAACAGAAATCTTATCAGCATTTTCCGTATTTGTCAGAAGGTTGACTATAGTAGAGTTCTCCTCTACTTTTGAAACACTCCCAATCAAGCCACCATTTGCAATAGCTAACATGTTCTCAGAAGCCCCTTTTGATGTGCCTACATCTAAGGTCAATTCCTGCTTCCAAGATACTGGAGATCGCATAATAACATCTGCTGCTAAAGTCTTTGTGGCTTGCAACTTGGACTTCATATCAAGCAATTGGCGCAGTTGTTCATTTTCCGTCTTTAAACTTTCCGCCTCATTTGATTTAACTTCTAACTGGTAAATCTGTTTCTTCAAACTTTCATTTTCATTATATGTTCGTGTTAAGTGAACCAAATCTGATTTGACAGAATCAAACCACTGAAAAGGTTTTTGTACAACCCTATCAACCAATGAGATTCCATCTCCTAATTTTGTCACAATTGTACTTGAATAAGTCGTCGCTAAGAGAGCTAACACAAGCAGAACAGTGACAAAAACAATAATGACATATTTTGATTTTTTAAAACGGTTCATATCCCTACCTTTATATCAAAAACTGTTACAGTAACTTTTAATCAATTCTTTAAATGCTACTAAGATTTTAAGAAAAATAAGCAACAACCAAGTACGAGAATAACAAGAATTGCTAGCGTATCCTTTCGGGTCCATTTCAATTGTCTGTATTGACTTCTGCCTTTTCCCCCCTGATAACCACGCGCTTCCATGGCGATAGCCAAGGAATCTGCACGTTTTAAACTTGTCGCAAAAAGAGGAATCAAAATAGGAATCATAGCCTTTACTTTTTGAACAATACTTCCTTCTCCAAAATCCACTCCACGCGCTTTCTGTGCATTCATAATCCGCGTCGTATCATCCATCAAGGTTGGGACAAAACGCAAACTCATGGACAGCATCAATCCAATTTCATGGACTGGAACTTTCACACGCTTTAAAGGCGCTAACAAAGCTTCGACAGCTGATGCTAAACTTAAGGGCATGGTCGTTAAGGTTAACAAAGTTGAAAAGAAAATAATCAATACAAAGCGACAAAAAATAATTCCAGCTTGTTGCAAAGCATAATCTGTGATTCTCACAAACGAAAACTCAAATAAAACATTCCCATTAGAAATGAAAAACAATTGAAAAATAGTTGTGAAGGCAATCAAGAAAAACATAGACTTCAAGCCCTGAATAAAAAATGAAATAGATACTCCTGACAAGGCAATAAATATCCCTGTTGCTATAAAAAGAATCAGATTCGTCAAAGGATTATTAGCCCAAAACACAATCAAAATCAGTAGCATCATAGCCATCAATTTGCTACGTGGATCCAACCGGTGAACAATCGAATCCCCTGGGATATAACGTCCCAAAATCATACTATCCATTTATCGACTCCTTGAACTCCTCTATCTTAATCGGTAATCGTTTAAATGACACGCCTCTATCAGCCAATCGTTTACAAAAAGCTGTAATTTTAGGTACTCCCAACTGCACTTCTTCCATAAAGACAACATCTTGAAAGACATCACTCGGTCTACCACCCTTCACTAAGCGTCCCTTTTCCATTACATAGACTTGATTCGCATATTCAGCAACATCATCCATCAAATGCGTGACTAAGACAATGGTCATCCCTGACTGGTGGAGTTTTTTGAACAAATTCATCAACTCTTTTCTACCTAGAGGATCTAGGCCAGCTGTTGGCTCATCTAAGACTAATATAGCTGGCTCCATGGCAAGTATGCCTGCAATTGCGACACGTCTCATTTGTCCACCTGACAGCTCAAACGGGCTACGATCAAAAAGTGATTCATCAATTCCAACCAGAGCCAGTTTCTCACGCGCAATCTGCTCCGCATCTTCTTCAGAAACTCCAAAATTTTGCGGTCCAAAAGCAACGTCCTTCAAAACTGTTTCTTCAAAGATCTGATTTTCAGCAAACTGAAATACCAAGCCAACCTGTTTTCTAATTTGACGAATATCTTTGTTTTTAGAAGTCGAAGTGATTAAGGTATCAAAAACTCGCACGCTTCCTTGACTTGGCACCAATAAACCATTTAAAAGTTGTAAAATAGTTGATTTACCGCTACCTGTGTGCCCAATTAAGGCCGTATAAGAACCATCTTCAATCGTCAAAGAAACATCCGACAAAGCTGTTGAAGCTAAAGGAGTCCCTTCTTGATATGTAAAACTCACATTTTCTAGAGCAATTCCCATAGCTTATCCTCTAGCTCACTTTCTGTCAAATAATTTTCAGGCAAATCATAGCCATTCTGGCTCAAAGAATTTTTTAATTGATTGGCAAAAGGATCGTCTAATCCAATTTGATCTAAATCATTTCGTGAGAAAAGCTCCCTTGCACTACTAGTTGATTCAATTGACCCTTTTTTCATGACCAATACGCGATCACTCATGGCAACTTCTTCCAAATCATGGGTAATGGAAATGACCGTCATATCATAGTCTTTTCGAATTCCTTTTACTGTCTCAATCAGTTCTCTACGCCCCTCAGGATCCAACATACTCGTTGCCTCATCTAGGATTAGAATCGCTGGTCTTAGGGCTACAACGCCTGCAATGGCCACACGTTGCTTTTGGCCACCTGACAGACGTGCTGGCTCTCTCTTTCTAAAATCCAACATGCCAACCAAATCCAGGGCTTCTTCCACTCTCTTTTTCATTTCTTGACGAGAAAGTCCCTGATTTTCCAAACCAAAGGCAACATCATCTTCAACAGTCGCTCCAACAAATTGATTGTCTGGATTTTGAAAAACCATACCGATTTGACGACGTATGCTCCAAACATTCTCCTCAGTCAACTGTTGGCCATTGATTACAATCTCTCCAGATTCTGCTTCCAGTAATCCATCAATTAACCGTACTGTCGTTGATTTACCACTACCATTATGCCCTACAATCGAAAGCCATTCTCCACGTTTCACGTGAAACGTAATATCCTTCACATCATAGTATTCCTGACTTTCTTTATAGCGAAAAGAAAGATTTTTTACATCAATTATTGATTTCATTTCGAACCAAATGTCCCTTTAAATACATAGGCACTACCCTTGAAATAGTCATAGCCAGAGTAGATAGTGAAAAATAAGGCTACATAAAGTAGAACTTGACCAATCAAAGTCCAATGTAATAGCAAGAAAATAATCGCAAACATCTGACTGAAAGTTTTAATTTTCCCAGGCATTGCTGCCGCTAAAACTGTTCCGCCAGTTTCAACCAATAAAAGCCTTAAACCTGTCACAGCCAACTCTCGACAGATAATCACTGCAACAATCCAAGCCGGAGCCATCCCTAACTCAATCAACATAATAAAAGCCGACATAACTAGTAGCTTATCCGCCATAGGATCTGCAAATTTACCAAAATTACTGACCACATTCCATTTACGAGCTAAATATCCATCTAAATAATCTGTAATACTAGCAATAGCAAAGATAATAGCTGCTACTATATGACTCTCTATCGAATTTCCTACTGTTAAAATAAAGATAAAAATAGGTATAAAAAGAATTCGACCTATTGTTAAGAAATTTGGAATTTGTTCTTTTTTCATTCGTTTTTCCTTAATTCTTAGTGAAGGTTATCGTAATTGTCCCAGTATAAGCTGTTAATTTAGATAAATCCACAGTCTGATTATCTACTGTCAAAGCAACACCTTTGACAACACCTAATGTAATGATAACAGGATTTGTTGTTGAAACGGTTGTTTCCGAACTTTTATTATCCGGTGATAAAGTCACACCACCCTCAAGCTCGCTTTCTGAAACACTGACCCAACTTCTAGCATCTGAAACTGCCAATTGCAATTTAACTGTTTCCTTACTTGTCTTATAAGCTATTTCTACATGATTTCCTTCACCTGATACACTTATAGCTGATTCTACACTAGAGGAACTGCTAGATGAACTACTACTTGAGGAGCGGGGAACAGAGCTAGTTGAACTTGTTGATTGAACCACACTGTAATTAGAAAGAGAAGGCCCTTCTGGTTGAGTCTGGATATAATTCCAAACATAATAAGTCACAAAAATTACAATCGATAGTGCAAAGAGTACAAAATAAAATAAAGGTAAAAATGATGTTTTTTTCTTATTTTTCTTACTTGAACGTCTGCGCCCTGTCAACTCATCTTCATCAACATCCACTTCCTCATAAGTAATCATACTCCCAGAATCATAAGCATCCAAAACAATTTGGTCATCTAACTCAACAGCCCATGCATATTTTTTCAAGAAAGAACGCGTGTAAAAAGGACTTGGAAGTTGATCGAAATCGTCTGCTTCCATTGCTTCCAACATATCTAACTGGATTTCTGTCTTTTTCTGCAATTCATCTAAACTCAATCCCTGATTGATTCTAGCTAATCGTAAAACCTCACCAATTGTTTTTTTCCTCATACTTGTTATCCCTTCTTTCTAGTGTCTATTATGATAAGTTACTACGATGGGAATATTGTAAAATCAACTATATCCCCTTCATCTATTAAGTGATGCCCTGCTTCAAGGACATCCTCTAAAGTAATTTCCTGTAAAATCTTTGGTAAGTCAAAAATTGTCTCACCATGTTCAAAAGCATCATATTGCGTTGCAATAAATTCAAGAGAGTTCATACTACTGAAAAATTCTCCAAACATCTCTCTTTTGATAATATCTAAATGATCCTCTGTAATATCCAAATCCTTTGTAAAATTACGAATGGCCTTCCTAAACTGATGAGATAAAGCAACTGGCTCTTTCGTATCCATTGTCAACATAACAAAATGAAAACGACTTGTTACTTCAATTTCAAGAGATAAGGAAGCATCTATTTTACCTGATTCATATAACTTTTGAAAACGATTCGAAGTCCAACCAAACATCATTGCAAATAATAATTTCAATAAAATATGATGTCGATAGCAATCCGCCTCAGCAACTTCTCGATTACCTCTAATCCCAATCGCTAGCTTGGGAGAAGATACTTCCATTCTCATACTGTCTGTTGGCTTTACATCTTGTAAAAGCAACTTTTCTCTTGATACTTCCTGAACATTTAGATCTTCCAGTTCTCTTCTTTCAAAATAGTCCTGTACTTGCTCCACATCAAAATTACCAACTAAAAACAGAGACATATTTACAGGCTTGTAAAACTTTGTGAAATTTTCTTGCAAATTAGTTAGATTGATTTGGGAAATGGACTCCTCACTTCCAACTATATCAGTCGCTAAAGGTGTGCCAGGATATAAATTCGCTAAGGTTGAAAAGAATAAACACGAATCGGGATCATCGTGGTACATTTCTCGTTCTTGCTGGATAATATCCTGCTCTCTCATAATGGAATCTTCGGTAAAATGTGCCGATGTTACTAATTCATCAAGTAAGTCTAAATTTTCTAAAAAATGAGCCGTTGCTGAAAAAAGATAGCTTGTTTTTGTAAAGCTTGTAAAGGCATTACTATCTGCACCTAGACTCGTAAAAGCCGACATCAAATCTCTAGCATCTTCTCTCTCAAATAATTTATGTTCAAGAAAATGAGCAACTCCTTCAGGATATTGTTTTACATCTCCGTCAACTTCTGTTACAAGCGTATCTACCGAACCAAACTGTACAGTTACACTCCCGTAAACCTCTTTAAATTCCTTTTTAGGCAAAAGAGCAACTGTCAATCCATTTGACAAACGAGTTCGATAAACCATTTCTTTTACAGCTGGATAGTATTTTTCTTCAAAAACAACCTTTGTCATTCTATTCCTTCCATAAAGTAAATCGCCTGTAGTTTCACATTATTAGCTACTCTACAAATAGCATCTTTGTCAACTTGCTCGAGTTTTGCAATCCAACCTTTAAAGTCTGCTGAAGATTTTCCAAGTAAGGCATTTTGATAAGTACGTTCAATCAATGAACTTTGATTATCTTGAGAAAGTAACAAAGACCGACGAATCATTTCCTTGGTCTGCTCTAACTCAAGCTCTGTAAAATAACCTTTTTTTAAATCAAGCAGTTGATTATTCATCATTTTACGAGCCTGGTTCCGATTTTCTCGATCAATACCAGCATACATCCTCAAGAACCCACTAAATAAATCGAGCTGACTGGAAATGGTATAAGCTAATCCAGCATTTTCACGGACATTTGTAAAGAGTTTAGAATGAGCAAATCCACCAAGTAAACCATTCATTACAATCATGGGTAAATGTTGCTCATCACCATATTCAGCAGAGCAATGATAGCCCAACTCTAAAATGGACTGTCCCACATTTTTCCGAACCATACTTTCTTGTAGTATATTGGAATAAGGTTGACAATACTGAACCTTCACATCTCCTTTTCGACCTTTAAAGTCAAATGATTCTAATACATTTTGAATTTCAACCTCATTAAAATCACCTAGGAAAAAGAAATCTATTCGATTATTGGCCAAAAATTCTTGGAAACAAGAATAAGAACTTTGTGGAGTTTCAACTAAAATACGATTTCGTAAATCACTATATTCCAATTGGAGACGTTCGTCATGAAAAAATAATTTATCTAATTCTTTATGTGCAAAATAAAAAGAATCATCCATATCAGCTGCTAAGCTTGCTAGCAATTGTTTTTTCTCAATTTCAAATAAGGCAGAATCAAACCCATTATCAACTACAACGGGTGAAAAAAGAGTTTCTTTTACTAGTTCCAAAACCTGTGAAGTTAACACATTTTTCTTACTTAAAAACTCATCACGAACATATGTGAATGTCAATTCTACAATGTGGCTTTGTCCTCTTCTAAAACAATTGGTTGACATATCTGTACCATATAGACTAGCCAAGTGTCTTCTCAAATCTTGAGAAGTAGGGTACATCAGATTAGCAGTCTCTAGCATACTCGCACTCAACATGCGACCTGCAATCGTATCAAGAGATAATGGAGCTGTAAAACGCACGGTGATTTTGTTCGTTTTAAACTTCTTTGATTGGATAAAATGTGTTGAAATTCCATGCACTAACTCCATGATTTACCTCCTTATATACAGACTTCTATTATATCACGAAAACCTGAAATTTTCTTGTTCTCTGTAACAGTTTTGAAATAAAAATCGCTTACATTTCTTCCTGTTTCTATCACTATTTTTAGGAAAATATGATATAATACCAAAGATTGAGGTGAATTATGGAATACAAATTATTTGAAGAATTTATTACCCTCCAAGCACTACTCAAAGAACTTGGAATTACACATAGCGGAGGAGCTATCAAATCATTTCTCTCTGAACATTCTGTTTACTTTAATGGGGAATTAGAGAGTCGTCGCGGTAAAAAACTTCGTATTGGCGATAAAGTTGACATCCCTGACATGAACATTGACATCTTGTTGACACAACCTACTTCTGAAGAACAAGATGAATACCAAGCTGATAAAGTTGAAAAAGAACGGATCGCTAAACTTGTCAAAGAGATGAATAAAGGAGTAAAAAAAGACAAATCGAAACCTGCTTCATCACCTAAAAGCAAACAAGCTCCGCGATTCCCTGGAAGATAATCATGTGGCTACAAAACCTATCTCTAAAGACTTTTCGTAATTACAAAGAGACGAAAATAGACTTTAATCCTAAATTGAATGTCTTTTTGGGACGTAATGCACAAGGAAAAACAAACATGTTAGAGGCTATCTATTTTTTAGCCTTAACGCGTAGTCATCGAACTCGAACAGATAAAAATCTCATTCATTTTGATGAGGAACAGCTTCATCTTTCAGGTCTCGTTCAGAAAAAAACTGGATCCATCCCCCTAGAAATCGAACTAACACAAAAAGGCCGTGTGACCAAAGTTAATCATTTAAAACAGGCACGCCTTTCAGATTATGTGGGACACATGAATGTTGTCTTATTTGCTCCTGAAGATTTACAACTAATTAAAGGAGCACCTTCAGCTCGACGAAAATTTATTGATATGGAGCTTGGACAAATTAAGCCAATCTATCTATCTGACTTAACCAATTATAATCACATCCTAAAACAAAGAAATACTTATCTAAAATCAGCTCAAAAAATAGATGAAACCTTCCTTTCTGTGTTGGATGATCAGCTAATTGATTATGGATGTCGTGTAATGAATCACCGCTTAGATTTCATAAAAAAACTAGAATCATTTGGGCGTAAGAAACATTTTGAACTCTCTAATCAGATTGAAGAGTTGTCAATATCCTATCAATCTTCTGTCAAGATAACTGACAAAGAAAACTTATCCGAATCTTTCAAAATCGCTTTAGAAAAAAGTAGATACAGAGATTTATTTAAAAAGAATACTGGTGTTGGTCCTCATCGAGATGACATTTCTTTTTATATAAATGGAATGGATGCTAGTTTTGGAAGTCAAGGCCAACATCGTAGTCTCGTCCTTTCTATAAAATTAGCAGAAATCGAGTTAATGGAAAGTATTACTACAGAATCTCCGATATTATTACTTGACGATGTTATGAGCGAGCTTGACAACACTAGACAGTTAAAATTATTAGAAACGATTTCTCAATCAATCCAAACCTTTATTACAACAACAAGCTTAGACCATCTTCAAAATCTACCAGAAAATCTAAGTATTTTCACTATTCAAGATGGTAAAGTTGTTGTAAATAAAACTTGACAATATTGTAAAAGAACTCCTATTTTTGCAGGAGTTCTTTTTATTTCTTTTACATAGAATAATTTGGTGCCTCATTAGTAATTTGTACATCATGAGGGTGGCTTTCTTTCAAACCAGCACCAGACATTTCAATAAATTGAGCGTTATCATGTAGTTCTTTAAGGTTAGCCGCACCACAGTAACCCATACCAGATCGGATACCACCAATCATTTGGAAGACGATATCAGCTGCCGCTCCTTTATAAGCAACACGACCTTCAATTCCTTCTGGAACAAGTTTATTTGCTTCATTGACAGAACCTTGGAAGTAACGATCGCTTGAGCCTTTTTTCATAGCAGCAATTGATCCCATACCACGGTAAGTCTTAAACTTACGTCCTTGGAAGATTTCAGTTTCGCCTGGAGCTTCGTCTGTTCCAGCAAACATTGATCCAAGCATAACTGCATTTCCACCTGCAGCAAGAGCTTTTACAATATCTCCAGAATACTTGATTCCACCGTCAGCAATGATCGTTTTACCATATTCACGCGCAACAGCTGCAGCATCATAGATAGCTGTTACTTGTGGAACACCAACACCAGCAATCACACGAGTAGTACAGATAGAACCTGGTCCAATACCAACTTTGACAACGTCTACACCTGCTTCGTAAAGTGCGCGCGCTCCCTCAGCAGTTGCAATATTTCCAGCAATCAAAGTACGATCTGGGAAGTGATCACGAATCTCAGCAATTTTACGCAAGACACCTGCAGAATGACCATGTGCAGTATCAATAACAATCGCATCCGCTCCTGCTTCAAAAAGAGCCTCTGCACGTTCAAATGTATCTGAAGTAACACCTACTGCACCTGCAACTAAGAGACGACCAAACTCATCTTTAGCAGCATTTGGAAACTCAATAACTTTTTCAATATCTTTGATAGTAATCAAACCAGAAAGACGACCTTCTTCATCTACCAAAGGAAGTTTTTCAATACGGTGTTCTTGAAGAATACTCTCAGCTGTTGCAAGGTCTGTACCCACAGGAGCAGTCACAAGATTTTCACTAGTCATATGGTTTGAAATTGGTTGGTTATAATCTGAAATAAAACGAAGATCTCGGTTTGTCAAAATACCAACTAATTTACGATTTTCAAGTGTTTCAACAACTGGAACACCACTGATGCGGTAACGTCCCATAAGCTCATCAGCTTCAGCAATTGTATGTTCAGGCGTCAAGAAGAACGGATCAATAATAACTCCATTTTCAGAACGTTTTACCTTGCGAACCTCGTCTGCTTGTTGAGCAATAGACATGTTTTTATGGATAACTCCGAGACCACCTGCACGAGCAATAGCAATAGCCATTTGACTCTCTGTTACTGTGTCCATGGCAGCGGTAATAATTGGGATATTTAAAGTCAAATTATCTGCCAATTTAGTTGTTAAATCTGCATCGTTAGGCAACACATGACTTTCAGCTGGAATAAGCAATACATCATCAAAGGTAAAACCTTTTTTCAAAAATTTAGTGTCCCAATTAGACATTCGAAGTTTCCTCTTTTCTTTCTTTTTGAGCTTGACTCTTTTTATATTGTATCTATCATACCATTCTATAAAAATTTGTCAAATATTACAGGGGTAAATAAAAAACTATCTTTTCTTTCTGATAGAAATGATAGTTTCTTGTAAAATAAACCTAGTTAAAGTAATGAAGTCCCATTGCTCCTTTAACCTCAGATAGGGTTTGACCTGCAACTTCACGCGCTCTTTCACTACCTTTTTGAAGCATATTATAAACTTCTCCCATATCCTTAGCAAATTCGATACGGCGCTCACGAATAGGACCCAGTTCACGTTCTAATATTTCAAGTAGATAACGTTTGGTTTTCACATCACCAAGACCACCTCGTTGATAATGTTCTTTCATGTCAGCAATTTCTTGAGCATCTTCTGGACGACCAAAAACATCTAGATAATGGAAAACCATATTTCCTTCAATTTTACCTGGATCCTCAACGCGGATATGATCTGGATCTGTATACATACTCATTACTTTTTTACGCAAAGTATCCGCATCATCAGCTAAATAAATACCATTATTAAGGGATTTAGACATTTTAGCATTCCCATCTAAACCAGGCAAACGACCTGCTCTCTCATTCTCTGGATAAATACCTTCCGGTTCTACCAAAACGTCACAGTTATATGCATTGTTAAAAGAACGAACAATCTCACGGGTTTGCTCAATCATTGGTTTCTGATCTGTCCCAACAGGAACATAATTAGCCTTGAAAGCTGTGATGTCAGCCGCTTGAGCGATTGGATAGACCAAGAATCCTGTCGGAATACTTTCTCCAAACCCTTTCTGAGCAATCTCTGTTTTTACAGTTGGATTACGCTCCAGACGTGCTAATGAAACTAGATTCATATAATACATAGATAGTTCAGCCAACTCTGGAATCTGACTTTGAATAAAGATAGTTGATTTACTCGGATCCAATCCAACTGCAAGGTAATCCAAAGCCACATTTCCGATAGACTCTATAATGGTTTGAGGATCTTTGGCATGATCTGTCAAGGCTTGTTGGTCAGCCAAGAACACAAACATGTCATACTTATCCTCTTCCTGTAATAATACTCGATTTTTGAGACTTCCAACATAATGTCCAATATGCAATTTTCCTGTTGGACGGTCTCCTGTTAAAATAATGGGTTTAGTCATTTTATTCTCCTTCGATATAGTCTCTTCAATTATAGCATTTTTTTAATGAAATAACCGTAATTTATTAAAATAAATCAACCTTGCTATTTACTGCTTTTTGTAAAGAGAGTTGTAAACATAATTTACACAAAATTGACAGATAAAAATTTGAATATTTCCGTATTTTCTAGTAGAATAAATATATTACACATATAGGAGAAAAACATTGCTTACAGTATCTGATGTTTCACTACGTTTTAGTGATCGCAAACTTTTTGATGATGTCAATATCAAATTTACAGAAGGAAATACCTATGGATTAATCGGTGCTAATGGTGCCGGAAAATCAACCTTTTTAAAAATTTTAGCTGGAGATATCGAACCTACTACTGGTCACATCTCTCTTGGTCCAGATGAGCGTCTCTCTGTTCTCCGTCAAAATCACTTTGACTATGAAGATGAACGTGCCATTGATGTCGTTATCATGGGAAATGAAAAACTTTATAGCATCATGAAGGAAAAAGATGCTATCTACATGAAGGAAGATTTCTCAGATGAGGATGGCGTGCGTGCTGCCGAACTTGAAGGAGAGTTTGCCGAGCTTGGAGGCTGGGAAGCAGAGAGTGAAGCCTCTCAACTCCTTCAAAACCTAAACATTCCAGAAGAATTGCACTACCAGAATATGAGCGAATTGGCCAATGGTGAGAAAGTAAAGGTTCTCCTCGCCAAAGCACTTTTTGGTAAACCAGATGTTCTTCTATTGGACGAGCCTACCAACGGTTTGGACATCCAATCAATTACATGGTTAGAAGATTTCTTGATTGACTTTGATAACACAGTTATCGTAGTATCCCATGACCGTCACTTCTTAAACAAAGTATGTACTCACATGGCCGACCTTGACTTTGGAAAAATCAAACTCTATGTCGGAAACTATGACTTCTGGAAGGAATCTTCTGAACTCGCTGCTAAATTGCTAGCAGACCGTAATGCCAAAGCAGAAGAAAAAATTAAGCAATTGCAAGAATTCGTTGCTCGTTTCTCTGCCAATGCTTCTAAATCAAGACAAGCAA
Source organism: Streptococcus sp. 714 (assembly GCF_013277115.1). Classification (GTDB taxonomy): domain Bacteria; phylum Bacillota; class Bacilli; order Lactobacillales; family Streptococcaceae; genus Streptococcus. Next base: position 27,390 of record NZ_VMMH01000007.1, on the reverse strand, counting down.
CCTCACGTAAGAAAATGCTTGACAAGATTGAGCTAGAAGAGATTGTGCCATCTAGTCGTAAATATCCATTTATTAACTTTAAAGCAGAACGTGAGATCGGTAATGATCTCTTGACAGTAGAAAATCTAACTGTAAAGATTGATGGTGAAACTATTTTAGATAATATCAGCTTTATCTTGCGTCCAGGTGATAAGACAGCTCTTATTGGACAGAATGACATCCAAACGACTGCATTAATTCGTGCAATCATGGGAGACATTGACTATGAAGGAACTGTCAAGTGGGGAGTTACTACTAGCCGTTCTTACTTGCCAAAAGATAACTCGGCCGATTTCGCAGGGGGAGAATCAATTCTTGACTGGTTGCGTCAATTTGCAAGTAAAGAAGAAGATGACAATACTTTCCTACGCGGTTTCCTAGGCCGTATGCTCTTCTCTGGAGATGAAGTTAACAAACCTGTAAACGTCTTGTCAGGGGGAGAAAAAGTTCGTGTCATGCTTTCAAAACTCATGCTCTTGAAGTCAAATGTGCTTGTACTTGATGACCCAACCAATCACTTGGACTTGGAATCTATCTCAAGCTTGAATGACGGATTGAAAAACTTTAAAGAATCAATCATCTTTGCCAGTCATGACCACGAGTTTATTCAAACTTTGGCTAACCATATCATTGTCTTGTCTAAAAATGGCGTCATCGATCGTATCGATGAAACCTATGATGAATTCCTAGAAAATGCAGAAGTACAAGCAAAAGTTAAAGAACTTTGGAAAGACTAAATAAAACTTCAAAACTCAGTTGGGTTAACCAGCTGAGTTTTCTAACATTTTATGAGGTAACATGAAATTATTTTTTAAAACATATTGGAACTATTTTGTTTCTTTCATCATTCCTGTATTGATTATGACAGGAGTATACCTATCTCAAGGTATCTACTGGAATAGTGACAACTCTCCTCTATTAGGAGATGGCTTTCATCAATACGTTATTTTTGATATAGCTCTAAGGAATATCCTACATGGAAATGGTAGTTTGTTTTACACCTTTACAAGTGGTCTAGGACTAAACTTCTATGCCCTATCTAGTTATTACTTGGGTAGTTTTCTCGCGCCTCTGGTTTACTTTTTTGATTTAACGAATATACCAGATGCTGTCTATCTGACAACTCTCTTAAAATTGGGATTGATTGGTCTGTCAACCTTCTTTAGTCTAAATAGATTATTTAAAGATATTCCGAAATCTTTAAAACTAGCCTTATCCACTTCTTATGCTCTGATGAGCTTTACCGTTAGTCAGTTAGAGATAAAAACCTGGCTGGATATTTTTATCTTGATTCCTTTCATTATAACTGGTTTACACCTACTTATAACTGAAAAGAAATTCTCATTATACTTTACAAGTCTGTCAATCTTATTTATCCAAAACTATTATTTTGGCTATATGACAGCATTGTTTCTTATTTTCTGGTATCTCTGTCAAATTTCTTGGGACTTTAAAACTCGAAAATCATCTTTTCTTGATTTCATAATCACCTCCGTTTTAGCTGGCATGGCTAGTTTGATTATGACTCTTCCAACTCTGTTTGATTTACAGACACATGGGGAAAAATTGACTGAAGTTACAAAGTTTCAAACTGAAAGTAGCTGGTATCTTGATCTCTTTGCTAAGCAATTCATTGGTTCTTTTGACACAACAAAGTATGGGGCCATCCCAATGATTTTTGTTGGACTACTCCCCTTTATTTTGACCATTTTATTTTTTACGCTGAAATCTATTAAGTTTCCCGTGAAACTTATCTATTCAATCTTCTTTACATTTTTAATTGCAAGCTTTTATATAGAAGCTCTTGATTTATTTTGGCAAGGCATGCATACTCCAAACATGTTTTTACATCGCTATGCTTGGATTTTCTCTACCTTGTTAATCTACACAGCAGCGGAAGTCTTAAATCGTCTGAAAGAAATTAAAATCTGGAACTTTTTAGTTTCACTTTTTCTTATAGTAACAGGATTTTTAACTACTATCTATCTAAAATCACATTATTCTTTTTTAACAGATTTGAATATTCTGCTTACTCTTGAATTTTTGGTTGTCTATTCGCTTTTACTCCTTGCAGTTATCAAAAAGTTTATCTCTGTAAATCTATTTGCTATTCTAATCTCTTTATTTATAATGGTTGAAATAAGTTTAAATGCTTCATCTCAAATGGACGGAATTGCAAATGAATGGGGATTTGCTTCTCGAAGTGCATATAGTAGAGATATCCGAGCTATGGAATCTTTCTCAACATATATTGGGAATTCATTTACTCGTACTGAGAAACTACAAACTCAGACAGGAAATGACAGTATGAAATTTAACTACAATGGAATCTCTCAATTTTCATCTGTTCGAAATCGTTCAGCAAGCTCTACTTTAGATAAACTTGGTTTTAAATCCTCTGGGACTAATCTCAATCTCCGTTATGCAAATAATAGTATTTTGGCTGATAGTTTATTTGGCATCCAGTATAATATCTCAGACAGTCCTATTGATAAGTATGGTTTTAAAGATATCTATCAAAAAGATAATCTTACCCTATATGAAAATCAATACTCTCTTCCGATTGCCTTTGCTAGTCAATCTATTTACAACAATGTCAAGTTCACTGAACATACTTTAGATAATCAAGCCTCGTTTTTAAATCAACTTGCTGACGTCAATTTTGATTATTTTTCTCCAATCTCCTATGAAAAAACAGAGAATACTGATGATTTGATTAGTGTTACAAGTTCTTCAAATGAGGATGCAGCAATCCAATATCAAATTGAAGTGCCAGAAAACAGTCAAGTTTATCTTTCTTTCACAAACCTTCACTTTTCTAATGACAAACAAAAAAAGGTTGACATCCTTGTAAATGGGGAAAAGAAAACTTTTACAACTGATAATGTCTTCTCCTTCTTTAATCTAGGATATACTAAAGAGAAAAAAACTTTCAATATTCATGTTAGTTTCCCTGGAAATTCACAGGTATCATTTGAATCTCCTACCTTCTATCGTTTAGATACCAAAACTTTTACCGAGGCAATTCAAAAAATTAAAGAACAACCTGTCACAGTATCAACTTCTAAAAATAAGGTCTTTGCTACATATGATGTCAAACAAGATACGTCGATTTTCTTCACCATTCCTTATGACAAAGGTTGGTCTGCCTACCAAGATGGTAAGAAAATAAAAATTAACCAAGCTCAAACTGGCTTTATGAAAGTTGACGTTCCTAAGGGAAAAGGAACTATTACACTTTCCTTTATTCCCAATGGGTTTGTTATTGGAGCAATCTGTTCCTTTACTTCTCTTTTACTATTTGCAATCTATAATCACAAACGAAAGTCATCTAAGACATAAAAAAATCGACCAGTTGGTCGATTTTTTTAATTTTCTTCCATTTTCTTAGGTCGATAGGCTAGCATACCTAAACCAGTAAATAGGGCTAATATCACAGCAAGGAAAATGACTTGATGATGAATATTTCCTGTCATAGAGATTGTTTGTCGTAATCCCGAAACCGAATAACTCATTGGTAACCAGGGATTAATAGCTCTAAAGAAATCATTTGTCAAGGCAAGTGGATAAGTACCTGCACTTGATGCTAACTGTAATAATAGCAAAATAAGAGAGAAAAAAGCTCCTATACGGCTATTCCATGTTGTTAATGCAGTTACCATAGACATAAATGTTAAGCTTGCGATAATAATTAAGAACAAGGTTCTCATTTCATGATTTGCTGTTAGACCAATAAGATGAACGCCACCATAGACTAAGAAAGCGGCTAAAACAGCTATAACTCCATTTATCTCAAAGCGAGATTTGAACCAAGCCCAGCGAGTTTCAGGATGACGACCTGAAGGTAATTTAGCAAAAATCATATTTGTTGATAATGCAGCGACAAAGAGAGCGACTGATATCATATAAGGAGCCATAGCAATCCCATTTACAGGAACTTGATCATTGTCTGTTTTTGAAAGATTGAGTGAATTTGACAAAATCTCTGCATTTTGATATTCCGTAGATGCTGATTTGAGTTGATCACTAGCATTACCTAGTCCTTGTCCTAAAGAAGCAACTCCTGTCTGTAAATCTTCCAATCCAGAAGTTAACTTTGTTCCACCTTCTGCAAGTTTCCCAGATCCATCTGCCAATTTATTAGCTCCATTCTCTAATTGAGAAGCACCTGAAAGTAACTGACTGGATTTGTCTGCTAATTGACCAGATCCTGATTGTAATTTATCAACTCCTGCCATTAATTCTTGACTCTTTTGATTCAATTGGTTAGAGCCAGTTGATAATTTTTCAATACCAGATACTAATTCTGGAGTTTTTTCAACTAATTGACCAACTCCTGCTGTCAAGATAGAAGATTTTTGTGTCAAGGTGTTTGAGCCTGAAACTAGTTGATCCAAACTACCTGTCAAGGTGGAATTCTTTTCACTTAGTTGACTTGCACCCTGAGAAACTTTATCAACACCTGCAGTATATGCATTTACACCTGATGTAATCGACTGACTGGCAGGAACTAATTTACTCGTCACTGCTCCTTGTATTTCTGTTAATCCACTTGACAATCCTGTCAAAGAAGTAGAAGCAAGCGGTAATACTTGATTAGCTTGATCTTTTAACGTTGAAAGATTTGAAGATTTATTTTGTAAGTTTTTTAAACCTCCCTGTAAACCTTGTACTAAAGCTACAATTGACTGAGCTGATTGAATACTATCAGTCGAATTTTGAGGTACAGAAGCACTTATCTCAGCTTGTTGCTCACTTGTCAAGGATTGATAAGCTGCTGTCGATTGAATATTGGCTAATGTAGTCGCTTTTTCAGACTGAGTACTTGCTAGCATTTGATTAGAAAGAGATACTATACTTGATAAAACAGAATCTAACTGTTTTGTATCTCCAACATCAATATTTTGAATAGCTTGATTTAACTGACTCAGACCAGAAGATAATTGATTAATTTGATCTTTTTTCCCAGACAAAGAATCTAACTTGCTAGAAAGTTGTTGAATCCCTTCACTTAATTGCTCCACCCCCATTCGAAGGGTAGCTGATTGACTAGATAACTGATTAGCACCTGTTGCAAGATTTCCCACTCCGTTTGTATAGGCACTAACACCAGATGAAAATTGATTAAGACCAGTATTGAGCTGAGAAACACCGCCAGTATAGGCCTCTACACCAGTATATAATTGATTGATTCCTCCTACTAATTCAGGACTTTTAGAAGATAATTGACCTAACCCTCTATCTAATTTACTCACTGCACCAGTATATGTAACTAAACCACTATTAAAATTCCCTAAGCCAAGATGAAGTTGTTCAACACCAGAAACATAAGAGGATAATCCTTTAGTAAACTGCTCCGTTCCATTTGAAAATGTTAAACTTGAAGCTGCTAAAGAGTGTAGGTTAGTAGTCAATGTTTGACTACCTGTCACTAACTGATTCGCTCCATCAGTTAATTTTTCACTACCATAAGCTGCTTGACTCATACCATCCTTTAAATCGATCATTTTGTTAAATAAAGCTTTAGTATAGGTCTCAGTTACATTTGTAGAAACATTCTGCTTTAATTGTGTCATCGCAGAATCGCTCATCTTGCTAGCAATAAAACTATGACCACTTGAAGTCTGATAATCGATTTGCATTTGCTCTGGATGATTCGTTAAAATAGAAGCTGCTTTTTCAGATAAATCACTTGGTAAAGTCACTACCATATAGTAATCGCCATCTTCCAATCCCTTCTTTCCTTCATCTTCATCTACAAAATGAAAATCCAAGCTTTTATTTTCTTTTAAATTGGACACCATGTCTTTTCCTATTGCCATGGTATTACCGTTATAGGAAGCCTCTTTATCATTATTGACAACTGCCACAGGTAAGTCAGACAATTGCCCATATGGATCCCACATTGATGACAAAAATATGATATTGTACAGAGCTGGAATAAGAGAAATCCCTATCATGACAATAATAAAGGTTGGTTTTTTTAAAATTGCTTTCCATTCTTTAAACATAGCTTCTCCTTTTTTAAACATATTGTCTAAAATTTTGATATAATAGATTATACATTAAAAAATCTAAATTACAAGATAAAAAATACATTTTTAGACAGATAGTCTAATTTGTTTACAAGGAGGAAATATGCAAGAAAGTAACAAACGCTTAAAAACAAAGCGAACTATTGAAAATGCTATGGTACAATTACTGATGGAACAGCCATTTGATCAAATTTCTACTGTCAAGTTAGCAGAAAAAGCCGGAATTAGTCGTTCCAGCTTCTATACTCACTATAAGGATAAGTATGATATGATTGAGCACTATCAAAGCAAGCTATTCCATACATTTGAATATATTTTTCAAAAACATGCTCATCACAAAAGAGATGCTATTTTAGAAGTATTTGAATATCTAGAATCAGAACCACTTCTGGCTGCCCTTCTTTCTGAAAATGGGACTAAAGAAATCCAAAATTTCTTAAGAAATAAACTTCATATCATGCTCAGTACGGATTTACAAAAGCAATTTATGCAACTGAATCTAAATACCACTGAATTAGAATATAGTAGCATCTATCTAACTCATGCACTTTTTGGTGTCTGTCAAACTTGGATTGCACATGGAAAAAAAGAAAGTCCTCAAGAAATAACAGACTTCCTTATGAAGATGCTTGGTAATGCAAATTGATATAAAAAGAGGAACACAGTTGTGTTCCCTTTTATCTATACTCCGCCAGTAGGACTCGAACCTACGACATCATGATTAACAGTCATGCGCTACTACCAACTGAGCTATGGCGGATAAAATAGTCCGTACGGGATTCGAACCCGTGTTACCGCCGTGAAAAGGCGGTGTCTTAACCCCTTGACCAACGGACCTTCTATCTGTAGCAGATATAACCATTATATCAATTTCTTACTAATTGTCAATCACTTTTGAGATTTTTTCTCTAAAATATCTTTTAACTTTCTAATTTTTAACCTTGAAATAGGACAGCGATGGTCTTCATAGAAAACAACTTCTAGATTCTTTCGATCAATTTCTCTGATATTGCCTATATTTACCAAAAATGACTTATGAGGAGAATAAAATCGCTGAGTATGTTTGTCCTTTTCCTGAATATCTGTCATGGTACCGTAAAACTCTTTGGCAAAATTCTTACCAATAATGCGCAATTTATGAGAGACTCCTGTTGTCTCAATATACAAAATATCATGGTAAGGAATTTTTAAATCATTTCCCTTGTAATTATAATCAAAATAATCTACAACATCTTCATTTTCAAGTAACATACTCTTCGTGTAGAAGATGTTTTGCTCAATTCTCTTCTTAAACATCTCATCATTGATATCCTTATCAACAAAATCTAGGGCTGATACCTGATATTTATAGGTCAAAGTCGCAAACTCTGATCTACTGGTGATAAAGACGATAATAGCGTAAGGATTGTAATGACGAATGAGCTGAGCCACTTCAAATCCCTTTTTCTCAATTCCATGAATATCGATATCTAGGAAATAAAGCTGATTTACTTCATCATTTTCAATGTATTCTTCAAATTCACGGACTTTTCCCGTTGTCTTGTATGATATTGGAATATTCGATTCTTTCGAAATTTCATCCAATATTCTCTCTAGTCTCACTTGATGTTCAATAACATCTTCTAAAATTAAAACTTTCATTCAAATTCCCTCTTAAATCTAATAATTTGTCTAAATGTACTGCCTTCCATCTCTGTTTCTAAAATAATATTGTTGTACTTATCTAGTAGTTCTTTCACATTATTTAATCCTACTCCGCGATTTCTTCCCTTAGTGGAGAATCCTAAAGCAAATAAATCTCCTGAAGGAGTCATCGTCATTTTACATGAATTCTGAATCACAATAACTGTTTCAGTTTCCATCTTAATAACTGCTACTTCCATCTGCTTTTTATAGCTATCAGCCGATCCTTCGACAGCATTGTTCAATAAAACGCTCATGATACGAACCAAATCCAATAGTTCAATTGGGAGCTTGGTAATCGTATCTTTTACTTCCAGTGTAAACTCTACACCATTATTTCGAGCATAGACAATGGACTGAGCAACCAAACTTCGTAAAGCTGAATCTTCTATGTTATTCAAATCAAAGTAAGTATACTTATCTGAACGCAGTTTGTGATTAGCTTTGACCAAAACTTCATTGTAAACTCTGTCAATTTCCTGTAAATTACCACTGTCAATTGCCATCTGCATACTAACAAGCATTCCAGCATAATCATGTCGAAATCCACGGATTTCATTATACAGTCCAACAATTTCATCTGTATAGTTTTGTAAATGTTTCTGTTCAAATTTCTTCTGCTTCAAAGCAATCTCTTTTTCCATTTGTTCTTTATAAGAATTCATTGCAAAGAAGGTCAAAAGTAACGAGATAAAAACAATAGATGATAAAATACTTCCAAAACTATTTAAATGTTTAATCGTACTTACCATATTTGAAACGAAAGATACAATATGGAGCAGTAGTAAGGCAAAAAATACTTTTTTCAAGAAAGGATAAAGGTAGTCCTTGTCAAAATATGCTAGTTCCAAATGGAAATAATGAATGATTTTTAAAACAACAAAATAGGTCAACACCGTTACAACGAAAAAGAATAGGCTATAATATTGTAAAACAAAATTGTCTCCTGTTATAGAGGAGAACGTTACGGACAGAAAGTTATGAGTGCTCTCATATAAAAGAGATAGTAGTAAACTTAGAAATAGTCCTCTATCCCTCTCATACTGTTTCATCCATCGAAAATAGGAATATAAGCCCAAAGGAAATAAAAATCTTGCAATCCCTAACCCATCTAAATATAGGAGATAAAAGGGAAGTTCAAGTACTGCTTCTACTAGTAATGTATAGATACCAAAAACGTATAGTTCCTTTGCTTTTATTTGACCTTTACAAATTAAATGGTAACTGTGACTAATAATTAAAAAATGAACAAGAACTATCCCAAATCCAAATAAATCCATTACTCTTTCCCCTTATTTCATTACTTTTTTCGTCGGAAAAGAAAATCAAGGAGAATGTCAGAAACCCTACTTTCCCCACCTTGAATCTTTTGTAAGTCTTTTTCCTTCAAGACTACAAACTGTTCCAATTTAACTATGTTTTTCATAATAAAATCTCCTCAATGTTTTTTTCTTGTAAGCTAACTTACAAAAACCATTATACAAAACGGAATTTCATTTTAGATAAAATTCTCTCAACTGTCATTTTTTTCTCCCCAAGTGTACTTTTTTAAGAAAAAAGCCGGGAAAATTCCCAGCTTTGCTACTATATTGATCCCAGCAGGATTCGAACCTGCGACCGTTCGCTTAGAAGGCGAATGCTCTATCCAGCTGAGCTATGAGACCTAACACAATCATTCTACCAAAAATTCAATTAAAAGTCAATTTTCTATTTATGGTAGGGTGATCCCTGCTGAATCGTAAAAGCGCGATAGATTTGTTCAGCAAGGACTAGTCTCATTAACTGATGAGGCAAGGTTAAACGGCCAAAACTAACAGAAAGATTAGCTCTATTTTTTACAGCTGATGATAATCCTAAACTTCCCCCAATAATAAAGGTAAGAGTAGAAAATCCTTTTATAGAAGCTTCTTCTAACTGCTTACTAAATTCTTCCGAAGAGAAAGTTTTCCCTTCTATAGCCAACACAATAACGAAATCACGGTCACCAACTTTTGATAAAATTCGCTGACCTTCTATTTCTAAAATTTTTTGATTTTCTGACTCACTGGCCCTATCTGGTGTTTTTTCATCTGCTAGCTCAATCATTTCAAGCTTAGCAAATCGAGAAATTCGTTTTGAATACTCTGAAATACCATCTTTTAAATACTTTTCTTTCAGTTTCCCAACTGTTACAACTTTAATTTTCATGACTCTATTCTAACATATTCTCTATTTTTTCACACCTTATTCACAAAATAAAAGGTTAATTTTAACTGAGAAAACCACAGATTTTTGAAAGTTATCCACAATCTGTGAAAAACTTTTGTGTTTAAGTTATAATTAAGCTAGTCAGTTTATACTTTCAGTAATTTCAAATCAAATGGAGGCAAATATGAAACATTTAAAAACATTTTACAAAAAATGGTTTCAATTATTAGTCGTTATCGTCATTAGCTTTTTTAGTGGTGCCTTGGGTAGTTTTTCAATAACCCAACTAACTCAAAAAAGTGGTGTAAGTAACTCCAACAACAATAGCACTATCACACAGACTGCCTATAAAAACGAAAATTCAACAACGCAGGCTGTTAATAAAGTAAAAGATGCCGTTGTTTCTGTTATTACTTATTCAGCAAATAGACAAAATAGCGTATTTGGTAATGACGATACTAATACAGATTCTCAGCAAATTTCTAGTGAAGGATCTGGGGTCATTTATAAAAAAAATGACAAAGAAGCTTACATTGTCACCAACAATCACGTTATAAATGGCGCCAGTAAAGTAGATATTCGCTTGTCAGATGGGACTAAAGTTCCTGGAGAAATCGTCGGAGCAGATACTTTCTCTGATATTGCTGTCGTCAAAATCTCTTCAGAAAAAGTGACTACAGTAGCTGAATTTGGTGATTCTAGTAAGTTAACCGTAGGAGAAACTGCTATTGCTATTGGTAGCCCATTGGGTTCTGAATATGCAAATACTGTCACTCAAGGTATCGTATCTAGTCTCAATCGAAATGTATCTTTAAAATCTGAAGATGGACAAGCCATTTCTACAAAAGCCATCCAAACTGATACTGCTATTAACCCAGGTAACTCTGGTGGACCACTGATTAATATTCAAGGACAGGTTATCGGAATTACATCAAGTAAAATTGCCACAAATGGAGGAACCTCTGTAGAAGGCCTTGGTTTCGCAATTCCTGCAAATGATGCTATCAATATTATTGAACAGTTAGAAAAGAACGGAAAAGTGACGCGTCCAGCTTTGGGCATCCAAATGGTCAATCTCTCAAATATTAATACAAGTGATATTAGAAGACTTAATATTCCAAGCAGTGTAACATCTGGTGTAGTTGTTCGTTCTGTACAAAGTAATATGCCTGCCAATGGTCACCTTGAAAAATACGATGTTATTACCAAAGTAGATGACAAAGATATTGCTTCATCAACAGACTTACAAAGTACTCTTTACAACCATTCTATCGGAGACACCATTAAGATAACTTACTATCGTAACGGTAAAGAAGAAACTACATCTATTAAACTTGACAAGAGTTCAGGTGATTTAGAATCTTAATTGACATCTATGTAAAGAAAACTTTACATAAGAGAAAAGATGTGTTAGTGTAGAATCATGGAAAAATTTGAAATGATTTCTATCACAGATATACAAAAAAATCCCTATCAACCTCGAAAAGAATTTGATAAAGAAAAACTACATGAACTAGCACAGTCTATCAAAGAAAATGGGGTCATTCAACCGATTATTGTTCGTCAATCTCCTGTGATTGGTTATGAAATCCTTGCAGGAGAGAGACGCTATAGGGCTTCACTTTTAACTGGTCTGACGTCTATCCCAGCCGTTGTTAAACAACTTTCAGACCAAGAGATGATGCTCCAGTCCATCATTGAAAATTTGCAAAGAGAAAATTTAAATCCAATAGAAGAAGCACGCGCCTATGAATCTCTTGTAGAGAAAGGATTTACCCATGCTGAAATTGCAGATAAAATGGGCAAGTCTCGTCCTTATATCAGCAACTCTATTCGCTTGCTGTCCTTGCCAGAACCGATCCTCTCAGAAGTAGAAAGTGGCAAACTATCACAAGCCCATGCACGTTCGCTAGTTGGGTTAAATAAGGAACAACAAGACTATTTCTTTCAACGAATTATAGAGGAAGACATTTCTGTAAGGAAGTTAGAAGCTCTTCTAACAGATAAAAAACAAAAGAAACAGCAAAAAACTGATCATTTCATACAAAATGAAGAAGAGCAGTTAAAAAAACTACTCGGATTAGATGTAGAAATCAAACTGTCTAAAAAAGATAGTGGAAAAATCATTATTTCTTTTTCAAATCAAGAAGAATACAGTAGAATTATCAACAGCCTGAAATAAGGCTGTTCTTTTATTTTTTTATCTCACAAGGTTATCCACTATTTTTTTCGATAAAAAGCTTAATAAATCAATAGTTTCTGATTTTATCCCCAACCTGTGGATAAAACTTGATAACATTGTGGATTATTTTTCACAGCTTGTGGAAAATTCTTACTATCTATGGTAAAATAAGTCTAGCATTAAACTTTTAAACAATTAGTAAAGGAGGAGAACGGATTGAAAGAAAAACAATTTTGGAATCGTATCTTAGAATTTGCGCAAGAAAGACTAACTCGATCCATGTATGATTTCTATGCTATTCAAGCTGAACTCATCAAGGTAGAAGAAAATGTTGCTACTATATTTTTACCACGATCTGAAATGGAAATGGTCTGGGAAAAACAACTAAAAGATATCATTGTAGTAGCTGGTTTTGAGATTTATGATGCTGAAATAACTCCCCACTATATTTTCACAAAACCTCAAGATACGACTATCTCACAAGTTGAAGAAGCTACAAATTCAACTTTATATGACTATAGTCCAAAGTTATCATCTATTCCTTATTCGGATACTGGATTAAAAGAGAAGTATACCTTTGATAATTTTATCCAAGGGGATGGAAATGTTTGGGCTGTATCAGCTGCTTTGGCTGTCTCTGAAGATTTGGCTCTGACCTATAACCCTCTTTTTATCTATGGAGGACCGGGACTTGGTAAGACTCACTTATTAAACGCTATTGGAAATGAAATTCTAAAAAATATTCCGAATGCGCGTGTTAAATATATCCCTGCTGAAAGTTTTATTAATGACTTTCTTGACCACCTAAGACTTGGAGAAATGGAAAAGTTTAAAAAGACCTACCGCAGTCTTGATCTTTTGTTAATCGATGATATCCAGTCACTCAGCGGAAAAAAAGTCGCAACTCAGGAAGAATTTTTCAATACCTTTAATGCGCTTCATGACAAGCAAAAACAGATTGTCCTAACGAGTGATCGAAGTCCAAAACATCTAGAAGGGCTCGAGGAGAGGCTTGTCACGCGCTTTAGTTGGGGATTGACACAAACTATCACACCCCCTGACTTTGAAACACGTATTGCCATTTTACAAAGTAAAACGGAACATTTAGGCTACAATTTCCAAAGTGATACTCTAGAATACCTAGCTGGGCAATTTGATTCAAATGTTCGAGACCTTGAGGGAGCCATCAATGACATCACTTTAATTGCCAGAGTAAAAAAAATCAAGGATATCACTATTGATATTGCTGCAGAAGCTATTAGAGCTCGCAAACAAGATGTTAGCCAAATGCTCGTCATCCCAATTGACAAAATCCAAACTGAAGTTGGTAACTTTTATGGTGTTAGCATCAAAGAAATGAACGGAAGCAGACGCCTTCAAAATATTGTTTTGGCTCGTCAAGTAGCCATGTATTTATCTAGAGAACTAACAGATAATAGTCTTCCAAAAATTGGGAAGGAATTTGGTGGAAAAGATCATACAACAGTCATTCATGCCCATGCAAAAATTAAATCTTTGATTGATGAAGACGATAATTTACGTTTAGAAATTGAATCAATCAAAAAGAAAATAAAATAACTTGTGGATAACTTTCGCTTTTTTATCTTTTTTATCCACATTTTTTAAACAAGCCAAAAAACTTGATATGACTTACCTTAAGTCTGTTTTCCACAGATTTCACAGACTCTATTATTACTATTATCCTTCTAATACTAAAAATAAATAAAGGAGAATCCATGATTCATTTTTCAATTAATAAAAATTTATTTCTACAAGCCTTAAATACAACTAAAAGAGCTATTAGTTCTAAAAATGCTATTCCTATTTTATCAACTGTCAAAATTGATGTGACCAATGAAGGTGTTACTTTAATTGGTTCAAATGGTCAAATTTCAATTGAAAATTTTATTTCTCAAAAAAATGAAGATGCTGGTTTGTTAATTACTTCTTTAGGTTCTATTCTTCTTGAAGCTTCTTTCTTTATCAATGTGGTATCTAGTCTACCTGATGTGACCCTTGATTTTAAAGAAATTGAACAAAATCAAATTGTTTTAACCAGCGGCAAATCAGAAATTACCCTAAAAGGAAAAGATAGCGAACAATATCCACGAATTCAAGCAATTTCAGCTAGTACTCCTTTGGTTCTTGAAACAAAATTACTCAAGAAAATTATTAATGAAACAGCATTTGCTGCAAGTACACAAGAGAGTCGTCCAATTTTGACAGGTGTTCACTTCGTATTGAGCCAACACAAAGAGTTAAAAACAGTTGCAACAGACTCTCATCGTCTAAGCCAGAAAAAATTGACTCTTGAAAAAAATAGTGATGATTTTGATGTCGTGATTCCTAGCCGTTCTCTACGCGAATTTTCAGCAGTATTTACAGACGATATTGAAACTGTAGAGATTTTCTTTGCCAACAATCAAATCCTCTTTAGAAGCGAAAATATTAGCTTCTATACTCGTTTGTTAGAAGGTAACTATCCTGATACAGATCGTTTGATTCCAACAGACTTTAACACTACAATTACTTTTGATGTGGTAAACTTACGTCAGTCAATGGAGCGTGCTCGTCTCTTATCAAGTGCGACTCAAAATGGTACTGTGAAGCTTGAAATTAAAGGTGGGGTTGTTAGCGCCCATGTTCACTCTCCAGAAGTTGGTAAAGTAAACGAAGAAATCGATACGGAGCAGGTTACTGGTGAAGATTTGACCATTAGTTTCAACCCAACTTACTTGATTGATTCTCTTAAAGCGTTAAATAGCGAAAAGGTGACTATTAGCTTCATCTCAGCTGTTCGTCCATTTACTCTTGTACCAGCAGATACTGACGAGGACTTTATGCAGCTCATTACACCAGTCCGTACAAATTAAGTGAAAGAGGTTGAGCTTAGCTCACCTCTTTTATGATATAATCGAAAAAGAAAAGGAGAGTAGTATGTATCAAGTTGGAAATTTTGTTGAAATGAAAAAACCACATGCTTGCACAATCAAGTCAACAGGAAAAAAAGCTAATCGTTGGGAAATTACACGTGTAGGAGCAGATATCAAAATAAAATGTAGTAATTGTGACCATGTTGTCATGATGGGGCGCTATGATTTTGATCGAAAAATGAATAAAATTATTGAATAAGAAGCCTTAGTTAGAGGGTTAGCAAGTTTTCCCTTTTTGTGTTATAATATTAGGGATTGAAATGAAAACGGAGAATGAGAAAATATGGCTTTAACAGCAGGTATCGTTGGTTTGCCAAACGTTGGTAAATCAACACTATTTAATGCAATTACAAAAGCAGGAGCAGAGGCAGCGAACTACCCATTTGCGACTATTGATCCAAACGTTGGAATGGTAGAAGTTCCAGATGAACGCCTACAAAAACTAACTGAAATGATCACACCTAAAAAGACGGTTCCAACAACATTTGAATTTACAGATATTGCAGGGATTGTAAAAGGAGCTTCAAAAGGAGAAGGGCTAGGAAATAAATTCTTAGCTAATATCCGTGAAGTAGACGCGATTGTTCACGTAGTTCGTGCTTTTGATGATGAAAATGTGATGCGTGAGCAAGGACGTGAAGATGCCTTTGTGGATCCACTCGCAGATATTGATACCATTAATCTGGAATTGATTCTTGCTGACTTAGAATCAGTCAATAAGCGTTATGCGCGTGTAGAAAAGATGGCACGTACGCAAAAAGATAAAGAATCAGTAGCAGAATTTAATGTTCTTCAAAAGATTAAACCAGTTCTTGAAGATGGAAAATCAGCTCGCACCATCGAATTTACAGATGAAGAACAAAAAGTTGTCAAAGGTCTTTTCCTTTTGACAACTAAACCAGTTCTTTATGTTGCCAATGTCGATGAGGATGTAGTTTCAGATTCAGATTCTATCGACTATGTCAAACAAATTCGCGAATTTGCAGCGACAGAAAATGCTGAAGTAGTCGTTATTTCTGCGCGTGCTGAGGAAGAAATTTCTGAGTTAGACGAAGAAGACAAGCAAGAGTTTCTTGAAGCACTTGGATTGACAGAATCAGGTGTTGACAAGTTGACTCGTGCAGCTTACCACTTACTTGGACTTGGAACTTACTTCACAGCTGGTGAAAAAGAAGTTCGCGCTTGGACCTTCAAACGTGGTATGAAGGCTCCTCAAGCAGCTGGTATTATCCACTCAGACTTTGAAAAAGGCTTTATCCGTGCAGTGACCATGTCATATGAGGATCTAGTGAAATACGGTTCTGAAAAGGCAGTAAAAGAAGCTGGACGCTTGCGTGAAGAAGGAAAAGAATATATCGTTCAAGACGGCGATATCATGGAATTCCGCTTTAATGTCTAAAAAATTTAATGAATAGTATCAATTAGGTTGGAAAAAATTCCAACCCTTTTGGCTTTTGAAAGGAAAATAAATGACCAAATTACTTGTAGGCTTGGGAAATCCAGGGGATAAATATTTTGAAACAAAACACAATGTTGGTTTTATGTTGATTGACCAACTAGCGAAGAAACAGAATCTAACTTTTACACACGATAAGATATTTCAAGCTGATTTAGCATCTTTTTTCCTCAATGGTGAAAAAATTTATCTTGTCAAACCAACGACATTTATGAATGAAAGTGGGAAAGCGGTTCATGCTTTATTGACTTACTATGGTTTGGATATTGAAGATTTACTCATCATTTACGACGATCTTGACATGGAAGTTGGGAAGATTCGTTTAAGAGCAAAAGGCTCAGCAGGTGGTCATAATGGTATCAAGTCTATTATTCAACATATTGGAACCCAGGCCTTTAATCGTGTTAAGATTGGAATTGGAAGACCCAAAAACGGCATGTCAGTTGTTAATCATGTTTTGAGTAAGTTTGACAAGGATGACTATATCGGTATTTTACAGTCTATTGACAAGGTTGACGATGCTGTAAATCACTATTTACAAGAGAAAAACTTTGAGAAAACGATGCAGAGGTATAACGGATAAATGGCGACCTTATTAGATTTATTCTCAGAAAATGATCAGATCAAAAAATGGCATCAAAACTTAACAGATAAAAAAAGACAATTAATGTTAGGGTTGTCAACTTCTACAAAAGCTTTAGCAATCGCTAGTAGTTTGAAGAAAGAAGATAAGATTGTTTTATTGACATCAACTTATGGAGAAGCAGAAGGTCTTATTAGTGATCTTATCTCTATCTTGGGTGAGGAACTTGTCTATCCATTTTTGGTAGATGACTCTCCTATGGTAGAGTTTTTGATGTCTTCACAAGAAAAAATTATTTCACGGGTTGAAGCCTTGCGTTTTTTGAGTGATCCATCTAAGAAAGGGATCTTAGTTTGTAATATTGCAGCAAGTCGATTGTTTTTACCTTCTCCCAATGTATTTAAAGATAGTATTGTAAACATATCAGTTGGTGAAGAATATGACCAAAACGCACTTATCCATCAGTTAAAAGAAATCGGCTATCGAAAGGTTACACAAGTACAAACTCAAGGAGAATTTAGTCTTCGAGGAGATATTTTAGATATTTTTGAAATATCCCGGTTAGAACCTTGCCGAATTGAGTTTTTTGGTGATGAAGTAGATGGAATTCGTACTTTTGAAGTCGAAACACAATTATCGAAAGAAAATCAGACAGAATTCACCATCTTTCCAGCTAGCGACATACTTTTGAGAGAAAAGGATTATCAGCGAGGACAGTCAGCTTTAGAAAAACAAATTTCAAAAACTCTATTGCCGATTCTGAAATCCTACCTAGAAGAAATTCTTTCAAGTTTTCATCAAAAACAAATGCATTCAGATTCTAGGAAGTTTTTATCTTTGTGTTATGAAAAGATATGGACTGTATTTGATTATATTGAAAAAAATACGCCAATATTCTTTGATGATTACCAGAAATTGATGAATCAGTATGAAGTCTTTGAAAGAGAATTAGCGCAATACTTTACAGAAGAGTTACAGAATAGTAAAGCATTTTCTGATATGCAGTATTTTGCTGATACTGAGCAAATCTATAAAAAACAAAGCCCAGTAACCTTTTTTTCTAATCTGCAAAAGGGGTTAGGAAATCTCAAATTTGACCAAATTTATCAATTTAATCAATATCCCATGCAGGAATTTTTCAATCAATTTTCTTTTCTAAAAGAAGAAATTGAACGATATAAAAAAATGGATTACACCATTATCCTGCAATCTAGCAATTCAATGGGAAGTAAAACATTGGAGGATGTTTTCGAGGAATACCAGATTAAATTGGATTCTAGAAATAAGTCAAGTATCTGTAAAGAATCTGTAAACTTAATCGAGGGGAATCTCAGACATGGTTTTCATTTTGTAGATGAAAAGATTTTATTTATAACTGAACATGAGATTTTTCAAAAGAAATTAAAACGTCGTTTTCGAAGACAACATGTTTCAAACGCAGAGAGATTAAAAGATTACAATGAACTTGAAAAAGGAGATTACGTTGTTCACCATATTCATGGGATTGGCCAATATCTAGGAATTGAAACCATTGAAATCAAGGGAATTCATCGCGATTATGTCAGTGTCCAGTATCAAAATGGGGATCAAATTTCTATCCCAGTAGAACAGATTCATCTGCTGTCCAAATATGTTTCAAGTGATGGGAAAGCACCTAAACTAAATAAATTAAATGATGGTCATTTCAAAAAAGCAAAGCAAAAAGTTAAGAACCAGGTAGAGGATATAGCTGACGATTTAATTAAACTTTATTCTGAACGCAGCCAGTTGAAGGGTTTTGCTTTCTCAGCTGATGATGAGGATCAACATGCTTTTGATGATGCCTTTCCTTATGTTGAAACGGATGATCAACTTCGTAGTGTTGAGGAAATCAAGAGAGATATGCAGTCTTCTCAACCAATGGATCGACTTTTAGTTGGGGATGTTGGTTTTGGAAAGACTGAAGTTTCTATGCGTGCAGCCTTTAAGGCAGTCAATGATCACAAACAAGTTGTCGTTCTAGTTCCGACGACGGTTTTAGCGCAACAGCACTATACGAATTTTAAGGAACGATTCCAAAATTTTGCAGTTAATATTGATGTGTTGAGTCGATTTAGAAGTAAAAAAGAGCAGACTGAAACACTTGAAAAATTGAAAAACGGTCAAGTTGATATTTTGATTGGAACCCATCGTGTTTTGTCAAAAGATGTTGTGTTTGCTGATTTGGGCTTGATGATTATTGATGAGGAACAGCGATTTGGTGTCAAGCATAAGGAAACTTTGAAAGAGTTAAAGAAACAAGTGGATGTCCTAACCTTGACAGCTACGCCAATCCCTCGTACCCTTCATATGTCTATGCTGGGAATCAGAGATTTGTCTGTTATTGAAACTCCTCCGACTAATCGCTATCCTGTTCAAACCTATGTTTTGGAAAAAAATGATAGTGTCATTCGTGATGCTGTTTTGCGTGAAATGGAGCGTGGAGGTCAAGTTTACTATCTTTACAATAAAGTTGATACAATTGATCAGAAGGTTTCAGAATTACAGGAGTTAATTCCAGAGGCTTCGATTGGGTATGTTCACGGACAAATGAGTGAAATCCAGTTGGAAAATACTCTATTAGACTTTATTGAGGGACAATACGATATTTTAGTGACGACTACTATTATTGAGACAGGGGTAGACATTCCAAATGCTAATACTTTATTTATTGAAAATGCGGATCATATGGGCTTGTCAACCTTGTATCAGTTAAGAGGAAGAGTTGGTCGTAGTAATCGTATTGCTTACGCCTATCTCATGTATCGTCCAGAAAAATCAATCAGTGAAGTCTCTGAAAAGAGATTAGAAGCAATCAAAGGATTTACAGAATTGGGCTCAGGATTTAAGATTGCGATGCGAGATCTTTCGATTCGTGGAGCAGGAAATCTCCTAGGAAAATCTCAGTCTGGTTTCATTGATTCTGTTGGTTTTGAATTGTATTCGCAGTTATTGGAGGAAGCTATTGCTAAACGAAACGGTAATGCTAACACTAATACAAGAACCAAAGGGAATGCTGAGTTGATTTTACAAATTGATTCCTACCTTCCTGATACTTATATTTCTGACCAACGCCATAAGATTGAAATTTATAAAAAAATTCGTCAAATTGACAACCGTGTCAATTATGAAGAGTTACAAGAAGAGTTGATGGACCGCTTTGGAGAATACCCAGATGTGGTTGCATATCTTTTAGAGATTGGTTTGGTCAAATCATACTTGGATAAGATCTTTGTTCAACGTGTGGAAAGAAAAGAAAATAAGATTACAGTTCAATTTGAAAAAGTCACTCAACGACTGTTTTTAGCTCAAGATTATTTTAAAGCTTTATCTGCAACAAACTTAAAAGCAGCCATAGCTGATAATGAAGGAGCAATGGAGCTTGTATTTGATGTCCGAAATAAGAAAGATTATGAAATTTTAGAAGGTCTGATAATTTTTGGAGAAAGTTTATTAGAGATAAAAGAGTCGAAGGAAGAAAATGCCATTTGATATTTTTCTTCTATAAAATAGATAAAAATGGTACAATAATAAGTTGAGGTAATAAAGATGAGATTAGACAAATATTTAAAAGTATCACGAATTATCAAGCGTCGTACAGTCGCAAAGGAAGTAGCAGATAAAGGAAGAATCAAGGTGAATGGGATTTTGGCCAAAAGTTCAACGGATTTGAAAGTTAATGACCAAGTTGAGATTCGCTTTGGCAATAAGTTGCTACTTGTAAAAGTACTAGAGATGAAAGATAGTACAAAAAAAGAAGATGCAGCAGGCATGTATGAAATTATCAGTGAAACACGGGTAGAAGAAAATGTCTAAGAATATTGTACAATTAAACAATTCTTTTATCCAAAATGAATACCAACGTCGTCGCTACCTGATGAAAGAACGACAAAAACGGAATCGTTTTATGGGGTGGGTATTGATTTTGATTATGCTGTTATTTATTTTGCCAACTTTTAATTTAGCGCAGAGCTATCAGCAATTACTTCAAAGACGTCAGCAATTAGCAGACTTGCAAACTCAGTATCAAACTTTGAGTGATGAAAAGGATAAGGAGACAGCATTTGCTACCAAGTTGAAAGACGAGGATTATGCTGCCAAATATACACGAGCGAAGTACTATTATTCTAAGTCTAGGGAAATAGTTTATACGATTCCTGACTTGCTTCAAAGGTGATAAAATGGAAAATTTATTAGATGTAATAGAGCAATTTTTGAGTTTATCAGATGAAAAACTGGAAGAGTTGGCTGATAAAAATCAATTATTGCGTTTACAAGAAGAAAAGGAAAGGAAGAATGCGTAAGTTCTTAATTATTTTGTTGCTACCGAGTTTTTTGACCATTTCAAAAGTCGTTAGCACAGAAAAAGAAGTCGTCTATACTTCGAAAGAAATTTATTACCTTTCACAATCTGACTTTGGTATTTATTTTAGAGAAAAGCTAAATTCTCCTATGGTTTATGGAGAGGTTCCTGTCTATGCGAATGAAGATTTAGTTGTTGAATCTGGAAAATTAACTCCAACAACAAGTTTCCAAATAACTGAGTGGCGCTTAAATAAACAAGGAATTCCAGTATTTAAGTTATCCAACCATCAATTTATTGCTGCAGACAAACGATTTTTATATGACCAGTCAGAGGTAACTCCAATAATAAAAAAAGTATGGTTAGAATCTGATTTTAAACTGTACAATAGTCCTTATGATTTAAAAGAAGAGAATTCATCCTTATCAGCTTATTCGCAAGTATCAATTGACAAGACAATGTTTGTAGAAGGAAGAGAATTTCTACATATTGATCAGACTGGATGGGTAGATAAGGAATCAACTTCTGAAGAAGATAATCGGATGGGTAAAGTCCAAGAAATATTATCGGAAAAATATCAGAAGGATTCATTTTCTATTTATGTTAAGCAACTGACTACTGGAAAAGAAGCTGGTATCAATCAAGATGAAAAGATGTATGCAGCTAGTGTTTTGAAACTACCTTATCTCTATTATGCGCAAGAAAAAATAAATGAGGGTCTGTATCAGTTAGATACGGATGTAAAATACGTATCTGTAGTCAATGATTTTCCAGGTTCTTATAAACCAGAGGGAAGTGGCAGTCTTCCTAAAAAAGAGGATAATAAAGAATATTCTCTAAAAGATTTAATTACGAAAGTATCAAAAGAATCGGATAATGTAGCTCATAACATATTAGGATATTACCTTTCAAACCAATCAGATGCAACATTTAAGTCCAAGATGTCTGCCATTATGGGAGATGATTGGGATTCAAAAGAAAAATTAATTTCTTCTAAAATGGCTGGGAAGGTCATGGAAGCTATTTATAATCAAAATGGATTTGTGCTAGAGTCTTTGACTAAAACAGATTTTGATAATCAGCGAATTACCAAAGGTGTTTCTGTGAAGGTAGCTCATAAAATTGGAGATGCTGACGAATTTAAGCATGATACGGGTGTTGTCTATGCAGATTCTCCATTCATTCTTTCTATTTTCACTAAGGATTCCGATTATGATACGATTTCTCAGATAGCCAAGGATGTTTATGAGGTTCTAAAATGAGGGAACAAGATTTTTTAAATCATTTTCTCAGGAAGGGATATTTCAAAAAGCATGCTAAAGTGGTGCTAGCTCTTTCTGGTGGATTAGATTCTATGTTTCTATTTAAGGTATTGTCTACTTATCAAAAAGAGTTAGAAATTGAATTGATTTTAGCTCATGTGAATCATAAGCAGAGAGTAGAATCAGATTGGGAAGAAAAGGAATTAAGGAAGTTAGCTGTTGAAGCTGGACTTCCTATTTATGTCAGCAATTTTTCAGGAGAATTTTCAGAAGCGCGTGCTCGAAATTTTCGTTATGAGTTTTTTCAAGAGGTCATGAAAAAGACAGGTGCGACAGCCTTAGTCACTGCCCACCATGCAGATGACCAGGTGGAAACGATTTTGATGCGTTTGATTCGAGGTACCCGTTTGCGCTATCTATCAGGAATTAGGGAGAAGCAAGTAGTCGGGGATATAGAAATGATTCGTCCCTTCTTGCATTTCCATAAAAAAGACTTTCCACCAATTTTTCACTTTGAAGATACATCAAATAAGGAAAATCATTATTTTCGCAATCGTATTCGAAACTCTTATTTACCAGAATTAGAAAAAGAAAATCCTCTATTTAGAGATGCAATCTTAAGAATCGGTAATGAAATTTTAGATTATGATTTGGCAATAGCTGAATTATCAAAGAATATTGATGTAGAAAGTTTAGAGCAGCTATTGTCTTACTCTGAGTCAACACAAAGAGTTTTACTTCAAACTTATCTGAATCGTTTTCCAGATTTGAATCTTACAAAAGCTCAGTTTGAAGAAGTTCGGCAAATTTTAAAAACTAAAAGCCAGTATCGTCATCCGCTTAAAAATGGTTATGAATTAGTAAAAGAGTATCAACAGTTTCGGATTTGTAAAATCAGTCCTCAGTCTGATGAAAAAGAAGATGAACTTGTGCTACACTATCAAAATCAGGTATCTTACCAAGGTTATTTATTTTCCTTTGGACTTCCTTTAGAAGGTGAATCAATTCAACAAATACCTGTTTCACGCGAAACATCCATATACATTCGTCATCGAAAAACAGGAGATGTTTTGATTCAAAATGGGCATAGAAAAAAACTCAGACGTCTATTTATTGATTTGAAAATCCCTATGGAAAAGAGAAAATCTGCTCTGATTATTGAGCAATTTGGTGAAATTGTTTCAATTTTGGGAATTGCGACCAGTAATTTGAGTAAAAACACGAAAAATGATATAATGAACACTGTACTTTATATAGAAAAAATAGATAGGTAAAAAAATGTT
This sequence comes from Streptococcus sp. 714, assembly GCF_013277115.1. GTDB lineage: Bacteria > Bacillota > Bacilli > Lactobacillales > Streptococcaceae > Streptococcus. The sequence continues at coordinate 3,426 of NZ_VMMH01000007.1, read as the reverse complement.
AGAAAACGATATTAAAAAAATCCTCGTTTCACACGATGAAATTACAGAAGCTGCTAAAAAATTAGGTGCTCAATTAACCAAAGACTATGCAGGAAAAAATCCAATTTTAGTCGGGATTTTAAAAGGATCTATTCCTTTTATGGCTGAATTAGTCAAACATATCGACACACATATTGAAATGGACTTCATGATGGTTTCTAGCTACCATGGTGGAACAGCAAGTAGCGGTGTGATCAATATTAAACAAGATGTGACTCAAGATATCAAAGGAAGAGATGTTTTATTTGTAGAAGATATTATTGATACAGGTCAAACTTTGAAGAATTTACGAGATATGTTTATTGAAAGAGAAGCTTCTTCTGTTAAAATTGCTACCTTGTTGGATAAACCAGAGGGACGTGTTGTAGAAATTGAGGCAGACTATACCTGCTTTACTATTCCAAATGAGTTTGTAGTAGGTTATGGTTTAGATTACAAAGAAAATTATCGTAACCTTCCTTATGTTGGAGTATTGAAAGAAGAAGTGTATTCAAATTAGAAGGAACAATTTTTAATGAAAAAACAAAATAATGGTTTAATTAAAAATCCTTTTCTATGGTTATTACTTATTTTTCTGCTAGTTACAGGTTACCAGTATTTTAGCACAGGTAGTGTTGCAGGGAAAAGTGAGCAAATTAATTATACAGAATTGGTAAAAGAAATTACCGATGACAATGTAAAAGAATTAACTTACCAACCAAATGGTAGTGTTATCGAAGTTTCGGGTGTTTATAAAAATCCTAAAACAAGTAAAGAAGAAACAGGTATCCAGTTCTTTTCTCCTTCTGCTACAACAGTAGAGAAATTTTCAAGTATTATTCTTCCTTCAGATACTACCGTATCAGAATTGCAAAAACTTGCTTCTGACCATAAAGCGGAAGTAACTGTTAAGCATGAAAGTTCAAGTGGTATGTGGATTAATATTCTTGTATCCATTGTGCCATTCGGTATTCTCTTCTTCTTCCTATTCTCCATGATGGGAAATATGGGAGGAAATAATAGCCGTAACCCAATGAGTTTTGGACGTAGCAAGGCTAAAGCTGCAAATAAAGAAGATATTAAAGTAAGATTTTCAGATGTTGCTGGAGCTGAGGAAGAAAAACAAGAACTAGTTGAAGTCGTTGAATTCTTAAAAGATCCAAAACGATTTACAAAACTTGGAGCCCGTATTCCAGCAGGTGTTCTTTTGGAGGGACCTCCAGGAACAGGTAAAACTTTGCTTGCTAAGGCAGTAGCCGGAGAAGCAGGTGTTCCATTCTTTAGTATCTCAGGTTCTGACTTTGTAGAAATGTTTGTCGGAGTTGGAGCTAGTCGTGTTCGTTCTCTTTTTGAAGATGCCAAAAAAGCAGCACCAGCTATTATTTTTATCGATGAAATTGATGCTGTCGGACGTCAACGTGGAGTTGGGCTAGGCGGAGGTAATGACGAACGTGAACAAACCTTGAACCAACTTTTGATTGAGATGGATGGTTTTGAGGGAAATGAAGGAATTATCGTCATCGCTGCTACAAACCGTTCAGATGTACTTGACCCTGCCCTTTTGCGTCCAGGACGTTTTGATAGAAAAGTATTGGTTGGTCGTCCGGATGTTAAAGGTCGCGAAGCAATCTTGAAAGTTCACGCTAAGAACAAACCTTTAGCAGAAGATGTTGATTTGAAATTAGTGGCTCAACAAACTCCAGGTTTTGTTGGAGCAGATTTAGAGAATGTCTTGAATGAAGCGGCTTTAGTTGCTGCTCGTCGCAATAAATCGATAATTGATGCTTCAGATATTGATGAAGCAGAAGATAGAGTTATTGCTGGTCCTTCTAAGAAAGATAAGACTGTTTCACAAAAAGAACGTGAATTGGTTGCCTACCATGAGGCAGGTCATACCATTGTTGGTTTAGTTTTGTCAAATGCCCGTGTTGTTCATAAAGTAACTATCGTACCACGCGGCCGTGCAGGTGGTTATATGATTGCACTTCCTAAGGAAGACCAAATGCTTCTATCTAAAGAAGATATGAAAGAGCAGTTGGCTGGCTTAATGGGTGGACGTGTAGCTGAAGAAATTATCTTTAATGTCCAAACTACAGGAGCTTCAAACGACTTTGAACAAGCGACACAAATGGCGCGTGCAATGGTTACAGAGTACGGTATGAGTGAAAAACTGGGTCCAGTACAGTATGAGGGAAATCATGCTATGTTTGGAGCACAAAGCCCTCAAAAATCAATTTCAGAACAAACAGCTTATGAAATTGACGAAGAGGTTCGTTCATTATTAAATGAAGCACGAAATAAAGCTGCTGAAATTATTCAGTCAAATCGTGAAACTCACAAGTTGATTGCAGAAGCATTATTGAAATACGAAACATTGGATAGTACACAAATTAAATCTCTTTACGAAACAGGAAAGATGCCTGAAACAGTAGAAGAGGAATCTCATGCACTATCTTATGATGAAGTAAAGTCAAAAATGAATGACGAAAAATAACCCAAAGAGAGGCAAGACCTCTCTTTTTTGTGCAGTTGAGGCAGTAAAGGGTGCAGAATGGATGAAATGAACCCAATTAACTTCTTGATTTGTTAGACTGTAAACAGAAAGGGGAATAGAATGCTTAAAAAATTGTATGAAGAAGTCCAGGGCATTGTATATAAGTGTAGAAAGGAATATTATCTTCATTTATGGGAGTTATCGGATTGGGATCAAGAGGGAATGATATGCCTACATGAATTGATCAGTAGAGAAGAGGGTCTAGTAGAAGATATCCCTCGTTTAAGGAAATATTTCAAAACCAAGTTCCGAAATCGAATTTTAGATTATCTCCGTAAGCAAGAAAGCCAGAAGCGAAGATATGATAAAGAAGCATATGAAGAAGTAGGTGAGATTAGCCATCGTATAAGTGAGGGAGGACTCTGGCTGGATGATTACTATCTCTTTCATGAAACACTAAGAGATTATAGAAGTAAACAAACTAAAGAGCAACAAGAAGAGTTAGAACGTGTCTTAAGACATGAACGATTCCGAGGTCGTCAAAGCGTGTTAAGGGAGCTACGTATTGTGTTTAAAGAGTTTGATATTCGAACCCGGTAGGAAGCTATGCAAAAAAAATTAAAAAAGTTTAAAAAAGTAGTTGACAAAAAATAAAAAGGCTGTATAATAGTAAGAGTTGAAAATAACAACTCAGGTCCGTTGGTCAAGGGGTTAAGACACCGCCTTTTCACGGCGGTAACACGGGTTCGAATCCCGTACGGACTATGGTATGTTGCAGATGGAACACTTGATGAAAAAAAGTTTTAAAAAAACTTAAAAAAGTTTCAAAAAAGTGTTGACAAGCGAAAGCGACTGTGATATACTAATATAGTTGTCACTTGAGAGAAGCGAGTGGCAAAGACCTTTGAAAACTG
>NZ_VMMH01000006.1:0-83150 GCF_013277115.1 Streptococcus sp. 714 | reverse complement strand
CTGGTTCTTTGCCTGGTTCTTTACCTGGTTCTTTGCCTGGCTCTTTGCCTGGTTCTTTGCCTGGCTCTTTACCTGGTTCTTTGCCTGGTTCTTTGCCTGGTTCTTTGCCTGGTTCTTTGCTTGGTTTCTCATTCTTAGGCTCATCAACTTTTGGTTGTTCTACCGTCGGCAATTTATCAAGCGGAAAGGCTGGTAGTTCCGGTTGGATTAAACCTTCACCATTCACACCACCTTTAAATGCCGGCTGTTCTGGAATAAGAGCGTCGTCGATTGTCTTACGAAGGAGAAGTTTTTGATAATCGCGTTCCGCTTCGTCTCTGGCTTTACGCGCTTGTTCTGCGTCTTCTTCTTTTTGTTTCACATCGCGTTTCAAGTCGGCTACGTGTTTGCAAAGTTCATCCAACTCTTTTGACTTAGCTTTCAATTCAACTTCCAATTTGGCTTTTTCTTGGCTCAAACGAAGTGTTTCTGCCAACTTTTCTTTTGCTTTTTGAAGTGCATCTTTAGCGTCTTTTAACTCTTTGTCAGCCTTCAAACGCTCAATCTTAGCATTTTCCAAATCTTTGTCTTTTTGTTGACTTTCTGCCAATTTCTTAGCTAATTCTTTGTCCGCGTCTTCTTTGGCCCTGCGAGCTTTATCCAGACGTAATGACTTGGCTTTGTCGTCAAGTGTTGCTCTTTCTAGCTTTCGACCAGCATCTTCTGCTTTTTCTTTGGCTTTTTCCAACTCTTTGACCGCTTCAGCACGTTTCGCTTCTTTATCTAGTGTTTCAGAAACTTCTTTTTCGAGGGATGCGATGCGTTTCTCAATTTCTTGAAGCTCTGTTTTCACTTTTTCTAAGTTAGCCTCGGCTGTTTTCTTGTCCGCTTTAGCTTTTTGTAATTCAGCTTCTACTTCTTGTTTGTTTTGTAGAATTGGAGTTGGAAGATTGGCTTTAGAGTTTGGTCCGTAGAGTTCATTGAACTTAGCTTTTTGTGCTGTTGAATCAGTGCTGTCTATATAATTAGGCCCGCCAACTGATAATACATGTATACGGAAATAATATAATAAATTGAGATCCTTGTCTTTGATAAGTGATGTGTTTAATCCCAAGTTGTCAACTTGGAGCAAACTATAAAAATGGAGATAATGACCTGTCAAGTAACCTTCTGCAAAGAATGACATGAATGTCTCAGTGATCTTCGAGAGTAATTCTTGTCTTGACATTTTATCTGTGTTCATTGGAATAGGCATGAGGTTTTCATAATATTGGCTGTATGTATCAACACCCGGATTTGCAGATGCTTTGAGACCTCGTTTTCGAGCCACCTCATTGATACCTCTTCCAAAATGTCCGTAACCTTGATAGTCATTGTCTTTGTAGACTTTTGCGACTTCTTTGGCGAAGTCTTTGTTGTTTGTGTTGAGTTTAGCTTCAGGTAAGTCTAATTGCTTGCGAAGACTGTTTAAAAGAGTAATAAAATGGTTATTTAGGTCATCAACAACATCTTGAGGTAGGTTGTTGGGGTCATATTGGACGTCATCTGTGTCGTCTTGGATTCCATTATTCCTGATATTACGGATGTTGTCTCGCCATTTTTCGTTTGTTTTTTGGTCAAGCTTACGCAACTCGTTTTCAAGTCGTTGAATATCGTTACGATTAGTTTTCAACCACTCTTTGAATCGAGCGTTCCTTTCGTCATACGCTTTTTTGATTTGGTCTGCCGTCATACCTGTGGTGTCAGGAGATGGCTCTGGGAATGTATCCATACGACGTTTGATAAGCTCTTTAGCTTTGGCAATCCATTCTGGTGTCGCAGTGACCTCTGTTGGATATTGAGCGGATTTTAGTTTTTCTTCAGCATCCTTAATCGCCTTATCCGCATCTTTTACGAGACCCTCTTTTACGGTCTTTTCGGCTTCTTTGTTGGCTTTGTTTTGTCGTTCTTGTATTTTTTTAGCTTCACGCGTTTTGTCGTTTTCTTTTGCTTTTTCAAGTTCGGCTTCTGCGTTGCGTTTAGCTTGGTCTTTCATAAGTACGTCTTTATCAGCGTCATCTTTTTCTTTTTGAGCTTTATTTTTCGCCGCTGGGTCAAAGTCATCTGTCGCGTCTTTTAACTCTCTATCAGCCTTTTCAACACCTGTACGAGCCTTGTTGAGCTCTTCTTGGGCACGCTTAGCGTTATCAGACTTATTACCAACTTGGTCGGCCTTATTCTTGGCATCAGCTTCTTTGTCGGCTTTAGCTTTTTCTTTCGTGTCGACATCTTGGGTTTCCGTTTGGATTTTTTCTGGTGTAGCTTCCTTTGCCTTTTCAAGGTCTTTTTCAAGCGCTTCTTTTTCAGCTTTTTTGGTATTTTTTTCGTTTTGAGCCTTATTGAGCTCATCTTTAGCTTGACTAGCATCTTTGCTTTTCTGGTCAGCATCTTTAGCGGTGTCAATGACACGTTTCTCAGCATTAGATAAGTCTTTGTCTGTGACCTTATTGTTTGTAATAGCGTTGACCGTGTTTTCAGTTGGCGCTTCACTAGCAAATACTGTTTGAGTAGTTGTTACTACTCCTAAACCAGCCACTGTAGCAGTTGTCATAATTAGGGACTTTTTCATCCTTATCTCCTTTACTTTTGATTGACTTGATTATACAGTAAATAATCCCCTTTTTGGAACTTTCTATTTAAAACAGTATAATTTTATTCCTTATCTTGAGTTTTAAACAAAAATCTACTAAAAACAGTAGATTTTTTCAAAATTGTAGAAATTTAAGTTATAATAAAATAAATCAAGACTAAGGAGACTATCATGGAACCGAAACACTATGGAGAAATCATTCAAAAAATCCGTCAAGATCGTAATATGACCCTCAAAGAGGCTGCTGGAGATGTCATTACTCCCAATAACCTCAGTCGCTTTGAAAAAGGATTATCTTCTATCAAAGTCGATACTTTTTTTGAAATTTTGAGCAGATTTAATTTAGATCCAGAAGACTTTACAGAATTGTTTCCTATTCAAGATGATGGAGCTCAAAGAATAAAACAAATAGCAAATGCATTAAATAAAAGAGATCTAATGAAAGCTAGGCAAATACTAGGAAAGAAAAGTGAGTGGGAAAATATCTTAGAGTATTACACAGTAAAATTAGCCATTTTAAATCTTGAAAAAGGATTTAAAATAGATAAATTGACTCCTGATCAAGTAGAAGCTCTTAATTACTTAATCAACTATATATTTAGTATTAATACTCTTTATATTCGTGATTTTGCTGTTATTGAAATTATTTTATTATTTAAGGTTAAATGTTTTGAGTTAGAATTCCTTGAATATCTCGAAAAGATAATTATGAAAGGATTGGAAGATTCTAAGTATATAACTGAGCATCTTTCTCGCAGATATGCTGCAACTGGAATCCATTTAATTAAAACATATTCTCGCTATGGATACTACGATAAAGCAGAAAAGCTCATCTATAAGTTGAAGATCATAATATCTGAAGAATTCTATAATGAATATACAATATTACCCCTATTTAATTTAAACATATATGAAGTTTACAATCTACTTCGACAAAATAACCCTAAGGCTATTGAACGAGCTCATAGTCTTCTTCATTACATTGATGCCCAGAACGACCTTTTCCCACTATCACATATGTATACTTGGAAAAATGACTTTATCCAAGAAGTTCAACGACTGAATAAAACTGGTATTCCATTCCCTAAAGAAGATGAAGAATAACTATCAACAGTAGTAAGCAACAAAATGTATACAACTTTAAAGCACCAAAGTCACTTTAGACTCTGGTGCTTTTTGACTTGATTCTAAAGAAAAACCCACCAAGCTAAGTTGATGAGTTTCAAATCTATTTTCTAAATTTCCACTGGCTATAAATCCCGAAACCGATAATCCAGATAGCTGAGCCGATTGCTCCTACAAATGTAGACTCTTGTAAAAAGAGGGTTACAAAAACAAAGGCAAAGAAAAGCATAGTTAAGGGATTTAGGAAACGATAATGGGGCATGAGGTAGCCATCTGCCATAAAGTCTGGTGACTTGCGATATTTAAGGTGAGCCACCATAATCAAGATATAGATAGCGATATAGACACCTGATGAGGATGCCGTAATCAAGGCAAAGGCATCCGAAACTCCTGGTAAGACATTGATAAAGGCAGCAAGAGCAATTAAGATTGCTGAAGCGATGATAGCATTTTGTGGCACATTGTGGCGAGAAAGAGTATCTGCCTTAATTGCTTTTAGGAAGCGATTTGGCGAATCATGGGCAATCTGATACAAATGACGACCTGTTGAATAAAGGGTTGAGTTAAGAGCAGATGCTGCTGACGTCAAAACGACGAAGTTAATTAAGGCCGCTGCCCAATTGATACCTGCCAATTCAAATACTGTTACAAAGGGAGAATCAGCCGATGCAAGTTCACGCCAAGGAATGATAGCCATAATGGCTAATAGAGCACCTCCATAGAAAAAGGCGATACGCAAAGGAATTTCCTTAACGGCTTTTGGCAAGACCTGGCGTGGATTTTTGGTTTCAGAAGTTGTTACCCCGATAAACTCAATCATAAGATAGGCAAAGAAAACCATCTGGAAGGCCATAACAAAGTTCACTCCACCATTAGGGAAGAGGGAGAAATTGTCGGCGATATTAGCTAAACTTGCTACTCCATGAGGTGTCTTAAATCCTGTCAAGACCATAAAGACCCCTGTAGCAATCATAGCTAAAATAGCCACAATCTTGACCATAGCAAACCAAAATTCAACTTCCCCAAAGAGTTTCACCGCAATCAAATTGACCAAGGCTAGAATGGTCAAAAATCCAATCTCAATCATCCAACTTGGCCAGCTAGGGAACCAGAACTGAACATAGTGAGCGATAGCTGTGATTTCCGCCATACCGATAAAGACAACGGATAGCCAGTAAGACCAGACTGAAAAATATCCCCAGCCCTTACCCAAATGGCGCGTGATAAAGTTGATAAAGGTGTGTTGCTCAGGGTCTTGGTAGAGCATTTCCCCAACCGCACGCATCATGAGGAACATAAAAGCCCCAGTAATCATATAAATCAGTACAATGGAAGGACCTGTTAGGCTGATAGAGCGACCTGCTCCCAAAAAGAGCCCTGTTCCGATTGTTCCAGCAATGGCCATAACCTGCACGTGACGATTAGTCAGACCACGCTCCATCTTATTTTTTTTCTTCTTTGAACTCATAACGTCTCCAATTCAATTTAAAATGGAAAAAGGAGTGAGTGAAGCGCATCGCCTCCCCACTCCTTTTTTTGTTTTTAGGCTGTTTTTTCAACCTTTAAGATTTTTACATCATAGCTACCAACAGGTGTTTCAATGGTTGCTGTATCACCTGTTTTCTTGCCAATCAAGGCTTGTCCAATTGGGCTTTCATTTGAAACCTTACCTGCAAAGGCATCCGCACCCGCTGAACCTACGATAATATAAACTTCTTCTTCGTCCTCACCAATTTCTTGGATAGTGACTGTTTTACCAATCGCTACTTCATCTTGAGCAACTGAGTCGCTATTGACAATTTCAGCATAGCGAATTTTTGTTTCCAAGCTAGAGATTTGTCCTTCGACAAAGGCTTGTTCATCCTTAGCTGCTTCGTATTCACTGTTTTCAGAAAGGTCACCGTATGAACGGGCAATCTTAATGCGTTCTACCACTTCTGGACGGCGAACCAATTTCAATTCTTCTAATTCTTTTTCAAGTTTTTCCTTTTCCTCAAGGGTCATAGGATATGTTTTTTCTGCCATTTTTCTCAACTTTCTTCTAATGATATTCTCTAAAGAAAATTATGTGAATCATCACATAATTTTAGTTTGTTTGGTTTAATTTGCTGTTGACATGTTCAGCGACATTACGATCATGCTCCTCCTGAGTAGTAGCATAATAGACCTTACCATCTGTAACATTAGCTACAAAGTATAAGTTATCACTCTTAGTCTGATTAATACTTGCCTCGATGGCATCCAAGCTTGGACTATCTACTGGACCTGGCATCAAACCAGCTTTCGTATAAACATTATACGGTGAATTAATTGTCGTATCAATTCCAGCATCATCAGCAAGACTAATCTTCTGACCAAGTTTTCCTTGGGCATACAAGATGGCAATATTGCTTTGAAGTGGCATACCAAGATTCAAGCGATTGTAGAAGACACCTGCAATCAACTTACGATCTTCAGTCTTAGCACCTTCTTTTTCAACAAGTGACGCAATTGTTAGCAATTCATTGACTGTCAAATTTTTAGACTTGATTGCACTATAATGAGGCGCCAAAGTCTTGTCCATAGCTGCCAGCATCTCATCAATCAAACTTTCAATCGTTGTACTTTCCTTGATAGAGTAAGTCGCTGGGAAGAGGAAACCTTCTAAACGATAACGAACTCCACTTTCTTTCGTTGGCAAGCTTTCAAGTAGACTAGGATATTTGGCAACTTCTTGGCTGATAAAGTTCTCATCTTGAACTTTTGCCAGAAAGGCATCAGCTGTCAAAGGCTCTTTGAATTCACCTTGCAATTGACCTACTGCTTGTGCAATTTGATCAATCGTATAACCTTCTGGAATTGTTAAATTCGCAAGCGCAGGTTCTTGAGCTTCAGCCGTTCCACCTTTTTGTAGTTCGTGGATAATGTCTTCTGTACTCATGCTCTTTTGCAAATTGTAATAGCCAGATTTCAAATCTGAATAATTTTTATATTTCGCATAAAAAGCAAAAATCACTCCGTGTTTAATCAAGCCAGACTTTTCAAGAGTTGAACCAATTGTTTGAACATTAGCTCCTTCTGGGATTTGCACTGTCACATATTGTTTAGATGAAGCATCCACAGGCTTCAAAGACGACTGAACATACTGATAACCGAAGTAACCACCTGCTGAAATCAAACCTAGGAAAATCAGCAGAGAAATAAAGAAGGCCTTGAATCCTGATTTTTTCTTCTTAGTAGGCTGAACTGTCTCACGACGGCTACGACGTGGAGTTGCAGGCATTTCTTCTACAGCTTTCTTTTCCACTACTGGTTTTGAAGTAGGAACTTCTCTTTTTACCTCTCTCTGACCTTCTGTCTTATAAGAAACAGCTACCCTTGTTGGAATTTCATTAAATTCCTTCTCTACGTTTCTAGGACTAACAGGTCCTGGAGTTGGTCTTGATACTCCTTCCGCTGATGGAGTAGAAGGTCCTTCTTGACTCGGGTGACTAGGAGTAAGTGGAGCTTGTCTTGCAGCCTCTTCTGCTGGAGAAGAAGGAACATCTTGACTTGGATGGCTTGGAACAGTAAGAGTTTCTCTTGTTATCTCATCTGCTGGAGAAGCTGGTAAATCTTGGCTGGGGTGAGTCGGCACAGTAGGAGCGTTTCTCATAATATCCTCTACAGCTGATAGAGAATCTTCCATCAAATCTTCTATTGACTGATCATTTTTTGAAGAAAGTTGGGGTTTTATTGAAGCTAAATTAACTTCTTCCTGATCTTCTTCATGTTTTTTAACTCGTTCTAAATCACGTAAAATCTGCTCTTTAAAGCTTAATTTTTCGTCTTCTCTTGATTTTTCACTCAAAAGTTTATCCTCCTCGTTGACAATCCATAATATTATATCTTAAAAACGAAAGAAAAGCAACCTAGCAAGCTTTTCTGGCTTATTTTTTAGCTTCCCAAATCATATCATACCATGTTTCCCCTGCAAAGGTTGACTGGGACAGACCTTCATTGACAAATCCATGCTTTTCGTAGTAGGCGATAAGATAGTCATGACAGGTTAGGTTAATACCTTCTCTTTCGTGTTCAAGAGCCAGTTCTTTCAAGGCTGTTAGTAGTTTCTGACCAAATCCAAGGCCCTGTGCTTCCTTGGCAATAGACAGACAGGTCACAGAGATATAGCCACCAGGCTCATGACTATAATCTTCTATCTCTTCTGTAAAAGACTGGTCTTGCAGATGGCGTTGGGGGCCAACTGGTCCTTCTATATACCCAATAATCTTACCCTCTTTTTCTGCAACCAGAAAAGAGGTCTGAATTTCTCGCAAATGTGCTTCAAAAACAGAGCGAGGAATGGCTTCTTCGATCGAAAAATTTTCTAGTTCAATCTCAACGATACGATCCAAATCTTCTAATCTTGCTTTCCTAATTTCCATTGTGCCTCCTAAAAAAAGAGATTAAACCAAATCATACTAAAACCTTGACTAGCTGCATAAAGCGAATCTGTCTCTTCTTCATCAATAAAACCGTTCATTTCAAAATAGGAAAGCAACTCATCCGGACTCTTCAAACGAATAGCTTTGTAATCCAGCTCAACTGCCACATCTTTCAAAGCCGCAAGAAGAAGCGTTCCCAAGCCCTGTCTCTGATGGTCAGCCTCGATGACTAAAAAACGAATTTCTAGACATTGCGGATTGTGGGGATGAGGACTTCCTAGAACGTAGCCCAGTAGCTGATTTTCATCCCTAGCTAGAAGAAAGGTATCCGCAGACTTACGGATACTTTCTTCTAAGATATGGGAAGGTTGCTGCTTTTCAGCTGGAAAAGATGAAGCCTGAAGTGCCTCCATCTCAGCCAAATCAGCATCACTTGCCTGAATGATCTTAATTGGAATTTCCATAAGAATATCCTACTGAACATTGCTTGTCAAGTTAGACAAGAGACGTTCAAATGAATATTCATAGGTTTGGATATCTCCTGCTCCCATAAAGACATAGACAGCATTGTCATGGTCAAGGAGTGGAGAAACATTTTCAACAGTGATGACTTGGTGTTTTTTGTTGATTTTTTGGGCTAGGTCTTCTACCTTAACATCACCATGATCTACTTCACGAGCTGACCCATAAATTTGCGCTAGGTAAACAGCATCCGCTTGGTTCAAAGCGTGAGCAAATTCGTCCAACAAGGCGATGGTTCTTGTAAAAGTATGCGGTTGGAAGACTGCTACAATTTCCTTGCTTGGGTATTTCTGACGAGCCGCATCCAAGGTCGCAATAATTTCTGTTGGATGGTGGGCAAAGTCATCGATAATCACTGTGTCATTGACAATTTTCTCAGTGAAACGACGCTTAACACCGGCAAATGTTTTCAAGTGCTCACGCACCAAGTTCAAATCAAATCCTGCTGTGTAAAGAAGACCAATAACGGCTGTCGCATTCATGATATTGTGACGACCAAAGGTTGGGATGTGGAATTGACCCAATTCTTGTCCACGGAAGTGAACGGTGAAGGTTGAACCAGTTGTTGAACGAAGAAGCTCACTAGCTACAAAGTCATTACCTGCTGCTTCAAAACCATAATAATAAATTGGTGCATCAGACGTAATTTTACGCAATTCTGCATCTTCACCATAGACAAAAAGACCCTTGGTAATTTGTTTGGCATAGTCGTTAAAGGCATTGAAAACATCCTCGAGACTTGTGAAATAGTCTGGATGGTCAAAGTCAATGTTGGTAATAATAGAGTATTCTGGGTGGTAAGGCATAAAGTGGCGTTCATATTCGTCAGATTCAAAGACAAAATATTTGGCATTGGCCGAACCACGACCTGTCCCATCCCCGATCAAGAAGCTAGTGTCTGTGATGTGAGACAAGACATGAGACAACATACCTGTCGTTGAAGTTTTTCCATGCGCTCCAGCTACTCCCATGCTAACAAAGTCACGCATAAAGCTACCTAGAAATTCATGGTAACGTTTGTAGCTGATACCATTTTGGTCTGCATAGGCAATTTCGACGTTGTTATCTGGACGAAAGGCATTTCCAGCGATAATTTCCATATCACCGTCTAGATTCTTTTCATCAAAGGGAAGAATAGTAATTCCTGCCTGCTCAAGACCACGTTGAGTAAAGTAGTACTTTTCAACATCTGATCCCTGTACCTTGTGCCCCATTTGGTGCAACATCAAGGCCAAGGCACTCATCCCTGATCCCTTAATTCCGATAAAATGATATGTCTTTGACATGTTTTCTCCCCTATTCTGTAATTCTGGTCAGATTCAACTCTTGAGCAACCTGACGTTCTTGTTCTTTTTGTTGATTCTTTTTATTGTAGATTTGGCTCTTCTTCAGAAAATCATAATTATTTTTCTTTGGACCTGAAGTTTCTTTTGGCTCAGATTGAGTCGAAATATTGCTCACTTCTTCCGCCAAGATGTAATGAGACTGGGTCAATTTTTGGCTATATTTGACAAATTCACCAGGATTTTCCTTTTGGAAAGGCGCAGTAGGTTGATTGCCCTTTCTAACTAGACTTGGCTGAGAATGGCGTCTTGTAGGAGTGATGTCCTTAGTAAGATAGCTTGCCGAGCGTTTCTTTTTCAAGTCTGCGCGCGCTTCTTCACGCGCCACCTCTGCATAGCTCTTTCCTTCTTTTTTTACCCCTAAAGGAGACTTTTTAGTTTTCTCTACTTGCTTTTCAATCGGTTTTACTGGTGTTTCTTCAGCAATAGGAGCCCATTCTAAATAATTTTTATCTCGATACTCACCCTTGATATTACTGATCAGATCAGACTCATCGTACAAGTTCATGACTGGCATCTCAGTCAGCATGACCTCGTCATCTGACACCAATGGAAATCGTTCTTGTTTCATTTTCTATTTCCTTTCAACACTTCATTATAGCGTATTGTCTTGATTTTTCAAGTGCTGACTTCAGAAATTCCCAAAATTTCTCTAATTTCTGCTAGGGTCAGACTGCCACGTGACTCTGTTCCGTCCAATACTTGTGACACCAGATGTTTCTTTTGTTCTTGTAGTTCCTGAATTTTTTCTTCGATAGTTCCTTTAGTTACCAAGCGATAGACCTCAACCATTTCCTCTTGTCCCATCCGATGGGCACGGCCAATGGCTTGCGCTTCCACCGCAGGATTCCACCAAAGGTCAACCAAAATAACCGTATCAGCACCTGTCAGGTTCAGACCGACCCCACCTGCCTTGAGGGAAATCAAAAAGGCATCTCGTTCCCCTTGGTTAAAGGCCTTGGTCATGTCTTGTCTTTCCTTGGCTGGGGTCGAACCTGTAATTTTAAAGGAAGTCAAGCCCAAGTCTGGCAGTTCTTGTTCAATTTTTTCCAACATTCCCTTGAACTGAGAGAAAATCAAGACACGGTGTCCGCCGTCTGCCACCTGGACCAGCAGGTCTCGGAGACTATCTAGTTTGCCGCTAGCTCCCTGATAATCTTCCATAAAGAGGGCAGGCGTATCACAGATTTGACGCAAGCGCATCAGACCAGACAAGATTTCCACTCGACTACGCTGAAATTCCTGATCTGACACCTGAGCTAAACGGTCTCGCATCTGTTGTAACTGGGCTAGGTAGATAGCCTTTTGCTGGTCTTCCAGTTCATTCTTATAAACCACTTCAATCAAGTCTGGCAATTCAGTCAGAACTTCATCTTTCTTGCGTCGCATCACGAAAGGCTTAATAAACTGAGCCACGCGCTCAGCTGGCAATTTCATAAATTCTTTCTTGCTTGGCAAGAGTCCTGGCATGACGATTTGGAAAATAGACCACAGCTCACCTAGATGGTTTTCAATCGGAGTTCCTGACAAGGCAAAGACCGACGGCACCACAAATTGTCTCAAGGTCTGAGCGATCTTAGTCTGGGCATTTTTCATGACCTGAGCCTCATCTAAGAAAAGGAAGTCAAAGGCCATCCCCTGATAAAGATCACTGTCCTGACGGAAAGTAGCATAACTCGTCACATAGATTTGATGCCTCTCAGCAAGAATCTCCTCACGACTAGTTTTCAGACCATGCACAACAGCCACATCAAACTGTGGGGCAAATTTCTTAAATTCATCTGCCCAGTTGTAAATCAAACCAGATGGAGCTAAAATCAAGACCCGACTTTCTTTTGTCACTTGACTGGTCAAGAAAGCAATGGTCTGCAGGGTTTTACCAAGTCCCATATCATCAGCCAAAATCCCACCAAAACCATAATGATGGAGCATTTGCAGCCAGCCGATTCCCTTTTCCTGATAATCTCGTAAATCAGCCTTAACCTGAGTTGCCTGTCGAGGGAAGTCCTCTGGATGCGTCAAATCATGAGCCAGATTCTGGAATTCCTGTGAAAAAGAAACACGGTCACGCCCTTCAAAAAGATGAGCTAAGCTATAAGCCAAAGATTTCCGAGCCTGCAAGGTCCCATCTTTTAATTCAAACTGTGCTAGTTCCTGTAGATTTTGGCGAATTTTCTTGGTTTCGTCATCGAAAAAGTAGACTTGATTGGAGGAATCAATATAAAAATCTCGATTATCAACCAAAGCCTGCATGGCTTGGTCAATTTCCTCTTGGGCAATATCTTGAAAATCAAACTGGATTTCCAAGAGACCTCCCTTGGAAGCAATCTGCACTTGGGGACTCACTAAGCTATAGAGTTCTTCTAACTTGTCTGATAGGTCAACATTCCCGAGTTTTTCAAAGATTGGAACGATTTCATGGAAGAAATGATAAACAGACTCCGCTTTTAGGGCCTGACGCCAAGATTGAAAATCTGCTTCAAAACCAGCTGCCAAACAGACTTGGAAAACTCTTTCTTCTAAATCAGCATCACTCGAAAATGGTAATTCTTCTAGCTCTTGTCTGCTAGATACCTGCCTATTTCCATAATCAAATTGAATTTCTAAACGAATCCGATTATCCTCTTCCCTATCAAAGTAAAAAGAGGGCGCAAAAGTTTTGATTTGTAAGCGTTCTGGAGCTGAAACGGTCCCCATTTGGCTAAAAAGAGTTAAACAAGAAGCCAACTTATCTCGATCACTACTATCAAATTGCAAGTATTTCTTTCCATGCTGATCCAAAGGCAGCGCTTTGATTTCCTTGAGAAGACGCATCTGCTGGTCTGTTAGAAAATAAACCTGACCTTTATGGAAAAGCACAGCTCCCTGATAAAAGACATTGACCCTGGGGCTCTCGCTGATTTCCATTTCAAAATAATCCGAGTATTCTGTTACTGTAAAGGCAAATAAATTAGCATCAGCATGCATATCCTGAAAAAAGAAAACCTGATAACTATCCACTTGATGGTCAAATTGAAAATGGGGCAAGGTCATCAGTAAATTCACACCCTGCTCAAAAAAGGTCAGAGGGAAAAAGAGGTGCCGACCTTGATTTTGGAAAAAGAGGGCTGGAGCCTGTCCTTCCTCCATCAGTCCACGCAAGAAAGTCAAAAGCTCTTGGCTAGCCTCATCAAAGGATTCCCAAGACAAGGACTCCTCATAGACCTTGCCAATCATATACGACTTTCTCTGCTCGACAACTTTTAAAAAGAGTAGAATATCCCGAATGACATAGTATTTTTGACTATTGACTTGCCCGATTCTCAGGGTCCACAAGATATGATTGGTTCCTGCTTCCACCTGCCCCACAGCCGATAATTCATAGGTTCGGTCTGATTTTGGAGACAAGATTCGATCCAAAAACTTGCCACCCAAGGTCACCTTGGTTTCAACGGCTTCTTTTTTCTCATGACCATCTTCCAGACTCTGCAAGATTTCCTGACCACGCTCATCATTTTTTAGAAAATGCTCCAACGCTGCCAAATGCACACAGTAACCCCTCTTTTGGAAAAAATCGCAAGCACAAAAAACCAAATCATCCTCTAAACTATAGCGCAGTTCTTCTTCTGCAACGCGAGCGTAGAGCCGATTATTCTTTTCCTTGATGATATCAACTTTACCAGTTTCATAAAGGGCAACGCCTTCGATACGGATTTTCCCGGGAATCAATTTAGCCATATTTTTACCTGTACCTTATCTTTTCATTATACCATATTCCCTACGAAAATAGCCTCCTAGGAAGACTTTTCTCCTAGAAGGCTGGATTTTTAAAGTTTAGCAAAAGTTGTCACAATCCTCTGACAAACTTCTTGCAGCAGGGATTTAGGCATGGCTACATTGAGGCGGGCATGGAGACTTCCTTCCTCCCCAAAATCCAAACCACGGTTTAGGATAACCTTGGCTTCATTTCTCAACAGCTCTTGTAATTTTTCATCAGTCAGGTCATAAGCTGAAAAATCAAGCCAAATCAAGTAGGTTCCTTGAGGTTTCATGACCTTGATTTTAGTCTCTTTTCCAAATAGACCGACCACATAATTGATATGATCTTCAAAGACTTGCTTAAGCTCCTCTAACCAATCCTTCCCATAACGATAGGCAGCTTCTGTCGCCAAATAACCCAGACCTGAAATTTCATGCTGATTATTGGCCAACTGGCGTTTCTGATAAGCCACTCTCAACTTAGAATTTTCAATGACTGCATAGGAATTTTTTGTCCCAGCAATGTTAAAGGTTTTAGTGGCACTAGTCAAGACGATAGCAAATTCTTTAAAGTCAGGGTTGATGGTATTGAAGGAACGATGCATGTGACCAAAGAGGGCCAAATCTTGGTGAATCTCATCAGAAACCAAGAAAACACCGTGTTTTTGACAAAGTTGGCCAATCTTCTCCAACACTTCCTTTTCCCACACACGTCCACCAGGATTATGAGGGTTGCAGAGGATATAGAGTTTGACATCCTCTTCTACCAAATCCTTCTCCAGTTGGACAAAGTCAATCTCAAACAGTCCATCCTTTTCCACCAAAGAATTGGTAATCAATCTACGGTTGTTCAGCTTGACACTGCGAGCAAAAGGTGGATAGACAGGTGTGTTAATCAGAACCGCTTCGCCTTCTTTTGTAAAGGCTTGAATGGCTGTTGAGATGGCTGGTACTACACCCTCGATAAAGACAAGAGCCTCTTTGTCAAAGTGGTAACCGTGTTGTGTGGCTTCCCACTTTTGAACTTCCTTAATCAACTCTTCACTGGCATAAGTGTAGCCATAAACCAGTTGGTCTGCGTAAGTCTGCACAGCTTGGCGGATTTCAGGCAAAACCACAAAGTCCATATCCGCTATCCAAGCTGGTAGGACTTTACTATCCGTTTCTGCTTCTTTCCATTTATAGGTATGGTGCCCTAAACGATTGGGCAGGCTTGTAAAATCATATTTTCCCATCTTTTTCTTACCCTTCCAAGGCTTGGCGCAAATCTGCAATCAAATCTCTAGCATCTTCAATCCCAATTGACAAGCGCAAGAGGTCATCTGTCAAACCATAAGAATGGCGCACTTCTGCTGGAATATCAGCGTGAGTTTGCGTCGTTGGATAAGTAATGAGACTTTCTACCCCACCCAAACTTTCCGCAAAAGAGAAGACCTTGAGGCTATTCAAGATATGCGGAATGCGTGTTGCATCCGCTACTTTAAAGGAAATCATACCCCCACGACCAGTGTAGAGAACTTCCTTAACTACTGGAGAATTCTTCAAAAATGCAACCACTTCTTGGGCATTGGCTGTTGAGCGCTCCATACGAAGAGACAAGGTCTTGAGACCACGAATCAATTGATAACTGTCAAATGGAGACAAGACTGCTCCTGTCGTATTGAGATTGTAAAAGAGTTTCTCGTATAGTTCTAAACTATTGGTCACAACCACTCCAGCCAAGACATCATTGTGACCTGCTAGATACTTGGTTGCTGAATGCAGAACGATATCGGCTCCATCTTCAATCGGACGTTGGTAGATAGGGCTGTAGAAGGTATTGTCCACCACCACTTTGGCACCCTTGGCGTGAGCCAGTTTTGCCAGTTTTTCTATGTCAAATTCCAACATCAAAGGGTTGGTTGGTGTTTCGATATAGAGAACATCCACATCTTTTTCTAACTCCGTAATCAACTCTTCTTCTGTATTGGCATAGGTAAAATGGAAACGGCCTTCCTGCTCCACTTGGTTGAACCAGCGGAAAGAACCACCGTAAAGGTCACGGACAGCCAAGACCTTACTTCCTACTGGAAAGACGCTAAAGGCCAGTACAATTGCTGACATCCCTGAGCTAGTCGCTAGAGCATAGTCTGCTGACTCAATAGCTGCCAAGACTTCTTCCGCCTTACTGCGAGTTGGGTTTTTGGTACGCGTATAGTCAAAACCAGTAGATTGACCAAACTCTGGATGTTGATAGGTCGTTGAAAAATGAAGCGGTGTCACCAAGGCTCCTGTCGCTTCATCTGACTTAATACCCGCCTGGGCCAAAATTGTGTTAATGTGTAATTCCTTGCTCATACAATTCCTCCAAATCTATAGTAACTATTGTACCACTTATTTTCATCAACTCATTTTCTTCTTTTCAAGAGCTAGTTATAGTTTCAAACTATATAAAAAACGACAGCTTCCTGAGAAACTATCGTTTTTCCTGTTGTACATCTTATTTTACATGTTTTGCTAATTCTTCTTGGGCTTTTTTATTAGATTCTTCTTTTTCTTTCAACCATTTTTCTTTGGCTTTTTCATATTCATCTTTTGTGACTGTTTTATCTTGTACTTTGAGATATTTATATGATTCGATACCTTTATTACCAGCTAATGAATATGGTTCTGAGAAAGGAACTGTTTTTCTCAATACCGGTGTTCCGCCCTTAGAAACATTTGGAATCGCTAAAGCGCTATCTACCAACCACGCTTGGATCTCAGCATACTTTTCATAGCGTTTTACAAGATCTTGTTCCTTATTAGCTTCCTCCAACATTTGAGTGTAGACATCCAATCTAACAGCCTTGGCCTTGTCATTGGCTTCACCTGGCTCTAAACCTAGATTTTGCAACAAACCACCAGAATTAATGTTTAAGACATCAAGGTAGGTTGAAGGATCTTGGTAATCAGGACCCCAACCACCGTTGTAAAGATCATAATCCTTCTGAGCTGCGGTCTGAGCTAAATAGCTTGTATTGTCATAATCTTCAGTAGTGAGTTGTTGAATATCAATTACAACGTTCTCTGCACCTAAAGCTGCTTCAATAGATTGCTTCATAGAGTTTGCCTCTTGGACACCCTTTTTAGCAGCTTGGTCAACTGTCATGTCCAAGTGGATAGGGAATTGGACTCCTTTGGCTTGGAGTTCTTTCTTAGCTTCAGCAAATTTGGCTTTGGCTTTTTCAGCATTGTAGTATGGATCCTGGGCATCCGCAAAGTTGATTCCTTGCCATTCCTTACCATAGTTGACCATTTTAGACGCAACTACTTCACCAAAGTCTTTTCCGTTGATACTTACGAAGTTTGGAGGAACGACTAGGTTTCTCAAAATCTTAGTTGCCCCATCTTCTCCTTGAGATTGAGCCCCGTAAGACGTACGGTCATAGGCAAAATTAATGGCTTGACGGAAATTCTTATTAAGAACTGCTTCCTGAGTCGATTTCTTTTCAGCATCACTTGTCTTGGAAGTGAATTTATAAGATTTTCTATCTAGGTTAAAGTTTAAGAAGTAAGAAGTAGCATCTTGCAAGCTATAGATGATATTATCCTTATTCTTCTCTTTAATCCCTTCAAAACTTGAACTATTTGGATAGAGACGAGCGTAACTATATGCCCCCTCTACATAGTTACGAGCCAGTGCATCTTGGTCACTACCATCATAATAAGCCAATTTCACATCATCTACAAAGACATTTTTAGCATCCCAGTAGTTAGGATTTTTCTTGAACTCGATGACCGATTTTGAAACAAAGGATTTCATCAAGAACGGTCCATTGTACAAAATGCTAGATGGGTCTACCTTCCCAAAATCATCCCCTTTTGATTTCAAGAAATCTGCATTGACTGGGAATAGAATAGTTGATGTTGTTTTTGAGTTCCAGTAAGATTCTGGTCGTGTCAAAGTATATTGAACGGTTTGGTCATCAAGAGCCTTAACTCCGACAGTTGAAAAGTCGCTTGTTTTACCGTTAATGTAATCATCCAAACCTGCTACGGATTCTTGCACTAAGTACAAGGCTTCTGATTTTTTATCAGCCGCATATTTCAAACCAGTGACAAAATCTTGGGCAGTGACAGGAGCATATTCATCTCCATCTGCAGTATACCATTTAGCATCTTTACGCAGTTTGTAGGTATAGGTCAAACCGTCTTGAGAAACACTCCAATCCTCTGCCAAAGATGGGACATAGTTTCCATATTGGTCATTTTCCATGAGCCCATCTACCAGATTGGTCACAATATCATTAGTTGTTGCACGGTTTTCTGCTAGGTAGTTCAAACTTGATGGGTCACTTACATAAACATAGTTATATGTTTTTGACGCTGTGCTAGAATTTCCACAGGCACTTAACAAAATACCTGCACTTAACACGACACCCGCAAGTGTTGCATACTTGGCCTTAGACTTTTTTATCTCCAGAACCTCCTGATTTAAATATTTGTCTTATTATACAACTCGTGTTTTATTTAGTCAATAGTTTTTTTGAAAAAATTAATTATTCCATCTACAAACTATAGAAATTATTCTACAAAATAATAAAAAAGAGAATAATTTAATCATTCCTTGATAGAAACGTTCAAATTATTCCCTTTATTTATAAAAATTTATTGAGAAATTTTTAATTTGATTCGTAAGCGATCTGCTTGGGCTTTTCCAATCACCTTATCCAACAAATGGGTACGAAGACTCAAGAATCCATAAACACCGCCACCCATGGCACCAACAAGGGCTACGTATAGGAAACTCCACAAACGTCCACTTGGTTGGAAGACAAATCCTAAAATCCACTGTAATGTCCCAACTACTAGAAACATGAAAAGAGTTAACAAACTGATTAAAATGGTTCGCTTCAAAATCACCTTGCGCTTAACACCTGTTACCTTACATATGTCACGATACATCAAAACATTAGGAATGATGAGTCCGATTGTAGTGGAAATCAAGGGTCCGTAACTGTGGAAGAGAGCGATTGTTGGAAGTTGCAAGACTAGCTTGGCAATGGAACCATAGATAAAATAGAGAACTGCCTTGCGATTGTGGAACATGGCCTGAAGCATTGGAGACAAGACCATGTACAAGCCTAAAATAGTAGACTGCAAAACCGCAAAGACAAACAAGCCCATAGCCAAACTATCTGGCTTGCCATAGAAGACTGTATAAAGAGGTTCCCCTACCATAACCACTCCAACCGTTGCTGGTAGCAGGAATAAGAAAAGCATGGTAATGCTGTCCTGAACCAGACGAGAAGCCGCCTTCAAGTCCCCCTTGACATAGTTTTCAGTCAAAAGCGGCAAACCGACACTCCCAATCGAAACCCCAACAGAAATGAGAATCATGGTGATTTTATTAGGATTGGCAGAGAAATAAGAAAACATGACAATTAAGTCTTCATTACTATAGTTGGTAAACCACTTCATGCTATTGATAAAGGTATTTTGGTCCAAGATTTGGAAAAGCTGAATAGCCGAACCAGTCAAGATAAAAGGAATGGCTTCCTTAATGGTATCGGCCAAAAGACGCTTACTATTAATCTTATCTCCTGTTTCAAGGACTCTTTTGAGTAATCCTTCTTTGGCAAGGAAATAAACCAAGACTGCAAAACTGGCTACCATGCCGACAAAGGCCGCAAAGGTGGATTGGGTAACAGCTGCTAGGTAATCTCCTGAACCGATCTTCATAATGATAAAGGTTGCTAAGAGCATCCAGATAACCCGAATGACCTGCTCAGCGATTTGGCTCATGGCATAAGGTTTCAGGTTATTCATCCCTTGGAAAAATCCTCGAATGACACTCATAGATGGGAAAATCAAGACTCCCCAAGCCAAGCTTTGCATGATTGGGATCAAGTCTTTGCCCACGCCAGATAAGTCTGCTAGCCAAGGGGCAAAGACATACAAGATTAAAGCAAAAACCAAACCTAGTCCTGTCATAAAGCCTAAAAAGCTCCGAATCAGGGCAAAGCTATGCTCCTCTTCTCGCATGGTATTATACTTGGCAACTTGCTTGGCCACCGCAACTGGAATACCTGCTGTTGACACCAGTAAGAACCAGGCATAGATATTGTAGCCCATGGTAAAGAGACCATTGGCCGTAGCCGCATAAGATCCCATCCAGATGTACCATGGGATAATATAAATAGCCCCAAGTAGGCGACTGATAAAGTTACTAGCCGTTAACCAAGCAGTCCCCCGTAACATCTGGGCCTGCTGGTGATTGTTTTCGTGCGACATAGATTCCTCATTCAATTTTGATAACTAGGAAAAACTCCTTATCTTCCATTATAAACTTTTCCTTGTTACTTGTAAATTTACGACTTTCGGTTTACAATAGAAAGTATGATTAAGATTGAAACCGTATTAGATATTTTAAAGAAAGATGGTCTCTTCCGTGAGATTATCGACCAAGGACACTATCACTACAACTATTGCGATGTCGTCTTTGACACCATCTGCTATGACAGCCGCAAGGCTAAAGAGAAGAGCCTCTTTTTCGTCAAAGGTGCTGCCTTTAAAAAGGAATTTCTTCTTTCTGCAATCTCTCAAGGTCTCGATTGGTATGTGGCTGAAAAGGACTATGAAGTTGGTATTCCTGCCATTATCGTCAGCGATATCAAGAAAGCCATGAGTTTGATTGCTATGGAATTTTATGGAAACCCACAGGAAAAACTCAAACTCCTTGCCTTTACTGGTACTAAGGGTAAGACAACAGCAGCCTATTTCGCTTACAACATCTTATCTCAAGGGCACCGACCTGCTATGCTCTCGACTATGAATACAACTCTAGATGGCAAGACTTTCTTTAAGTCTGCATTGACAACCCCTGAGAGCATCGACCTCTTTGACATGATGCATCAAGCTGTGCAAAATGACCGCACCCACCTCATCATGGAAGTCTCCAGTCAAGCCTATCTGGTCAAACGTGTCTATGGTCTAACCTTTGATGTGGGAGTTTTCCTCAATATCAGCCCAGACCATATCGGCCCGATTGAACACCCTAGCTTTGAAGACTACTTCTACCACAAGCGTCTCTTGATGGAAAATAGCCGAGCAGTCATCATTAACAGTGACATGGACCACTTCTCTGTACTAAAAGAACAGGTGGAAGATCAAGACCATGATTTCTACGGTAGCCAGTCTGATAACCAAATCGAGAATTCCAAAGCCTTTAGCTTTTCAGCTACAGGTAAACTCTCTGGTGTTTATGACATCCAGTTAATTGGCCACTTCAACCAAGAAAATGCAGTTGCTGCTGGACTTGCTTGCCTCCGTCTCGGAGCTAGTCTTGAGGACATCAAAAAAGGAATCGCTTCAACCCGAGTTCCTGGTCGTATGGAAGTCCTCACCCAGAAAAATGGAGCCAAGGTCTTCATCGACTATGCCCATAATGGGGATAGTCTGAAAAAACTCATCAATGTGGTTGAAACTCATCAAACTGGAAAAATTGCTCTGGTTCTGGGTTCGACAGGAAATAAGGGAGAAAGTCGTCGTAAGGACTTTGGACTCCTCCTCAATCAACACTCTGAGATTCAAGTCTTTTTGACTGCTGATGACCCCAACTATGAGGACCCGATGACCATTGCGGATGAAATTAGTAGCTACATCAATCATCCTGTTGAAAAGATTGCAGATCGCCAAGAAGCCATCAAGGCGGCAATGGCCATCACAAATCACGAATTAGATGCTGTCATTATTGCAGGTAAGGGAGCCGATTGCTACCAAATCGTCCAAGGCAAGAAAGAAGCCTATCCAGGAGATGCAGCCATCGCAGAAAATTATTTATAAGATAGAAAAATCAAGGGAAATGAAACCCTTGATTTTTTCTATCTTTATTTAAAAGCGTTTTTCAAGCCTTCAACGGCACCTTCTACAGCACCTTTAGCATCTTCAACTACTTCTTTTGCCTTAGCAACTGTCTTTTCTACAGCGCCTTCTGCTTCAGTCTTGCTATCCCCAGCAACCTTACCAAATCCTTCTTTGATAGCGCCTGTTGCTTGTTCCAATTTGTTTTCAAGTGACATATGATTGTCTCCTTTAGTTTATTCCGATATGTGTTACCGGTTACATATAGTTTATACCGAATACTAAGGAAAGTCAAACAATGTGCTCAGAAACAAGAAATCACGCCAAGTAGAAAGTTAATCTCTCCTTATCAAAATCGACGGCCAACTCATACTTTCCATCTTCATTTTGGACAATATAACCTAGGACAACTAAACTGTCCACAAAGATATCACGGCGTTTCTGCATAAGCTGGTCTTTTTTGAGAAATTTCAACAAAAAAGTCGTCATATATTTAAGAGCATACTCAGGATTTACATCTCCCAAAATGTCATAGAGTTCCTGCTGTTTTTCTGTCAAAGGATACTGCTGTTTGACCTTGTAGAAATAATTGGACAGGGTCATTTTTGTTCGCGCAAAATCGGTCTTTTCAACTAAAATAGCTGCATTGGTCTGATTTCGCAATTCCGTCTCAAAACTCTGATCCAACAAGGCTTGATAGACTGGACTATCTTCTCTGACAAAAATCTCTTGATCCAGTTCAAGACTATCAAGGGACTCAAGCATAGGAAGATTGAGGTAATAACGCTTGTTTTCCCGTAAAATCAGGCCAGCCTTTATATATTCTTCGATGAGTTTATCAACTGCTACATCTGGGAATTTGGCCTTGATTTCTCGTAGAATCACATCATCATTCTGGTCCAGATAGCGGATCAATTCTCCAAAAAATGTCTGTCTCGTCAAACGAGAGGGATTAAAAATCTGAATCATAAAGATTCCTTTCTTTACATTCTAACAGAGGCGATGCTGCCAACTGACTAGGATTGGTCCCAGCTTGGTTTAGAGGCACAGGCAAACCTAGTTCTCTATAATACTCCCTCCAAAAATCACTAATCTCCTGAGTCCCATCTCCAAATTTCATAGGAATAGTTTCAAAAATCGGTAGGATTTCTGCTATATACTGGGAACGGTAAAAACCAACTCCATCTGGATAGAAAGAAGCATTGTAGGGTGCTCCAAGATGCTTACAAGCTCTCTCCTTCACCGACTGGATATCCATTTCTGAGTAGACATAGAGGTCGTACAAATGATTGGGGTCAAAGAAATCTGCTGGTTCCTGACAGATAACACCAGCCTGTCCACTAGCATGGTAAATCATCTCATCCAAATAGATGGCTACATAGCTATAGTTGCCTGTGAAAGTCTTGATGGCCTGTCCCATATCCGACTCATCTCTCACAAAAATCATACTCTTCGAAAATCTCTTCAAACCACGTCAGCGTCGCCTTACCGTAGATATGGTTACTGACTTCGTCAGTCTTATCTACAACCTAAAAACTGTGTTTTGAGCAACCTGCGGCTAGCTTCCTAGTTTGCTCTTTGATTTTCATTGAGTATCAAATCGCCATTTGCTAACATGCTTCACTCCTAGAAAAAAAGGAGCCAAAACTCCTTTCGATATAAGTCAAACTAGGCTTTCCTATTTTGAACTGGCACCCAAAATCTTAAGCATTGAAGCTTTCAGTCAATTGAGGTACCACTTGTTTCTTACGTGAAACGGCACCAGCAAGGAAGGCATGGTTGTTTTCAAGTTTGAAGTTGAAAGCCGCTTCAACCTTATCCATATTAGCACCAAGTGCTAGGATTTCTGAGTTTGAGTTGACGATATCTGTAATCATCAAGACAAAGTCAGAGTAGCCGTTTGCTGTGTTGGCAGCTTGCATTGCAGCTTCGATTTCTGCTTGGCGTTCCAATACTTCAGCGATGTCAACTGTGTTTACTTGAGCAACACGAACATTATTTCCGTTCAATTCAAATGTCTTAGCATCAATGTCAATCAATTCTTCAGCAGATTTGCTAGCCAAGTTTGTACCAGCTTTCAACATAGCCAAACCATATTCTTCCAAGTTGACACCAGCCAATTCAGCCAATTCTGGAGCAATGACTTTATCTGTTGGGTGTGTTGTTGGTGATTTCAAAAGAAGAGTATCTGAAATCAAACCTGAAAGCATCAAACCAGCAATTTCTTTAGGAACAGCTACACCATGTTCTTTGAACATACGGTAAACGATTGACGAAGCTGATCCAACTGGTTCCAAACGCATGTAAAGTGGGCTTGCAGTTTCAAAGTTAGCTACACGGTGGTGGTCTACAACACCATAAACTTCTACTTCAGCGATATCTGATACAGATTGTTGGAATTCATTGTGGTCAGTCAAGATAACTTGCTCTGCACCTTCTGCTTTAGCAGAAGTGATAACACGCGGTGCTTCCACACCAAAATAGTTCAAGACAAAGGCTGTTTCTTCATTTGGAGTTCCAAGGGCAACAGCTTCCGTATCCAAACCATAAGCTTCTTTTGCAAGGTAGGCAAAGGCTACAGATGACCCGATGGCATCTGAGTCTGGATTTTGGTGACCAAATACTAGAATCTTAGACATGATAATACCTCATTTTGTTTATTCTCTTTATTGTAGCATTTTTTTCGCTTTTTGACAAAAGTAAGAGGAGTCAAAGGACTCCTCACGATTCTTCAAAATAACTGATACTCTTCGAAAATCAAATTTAAACCACGTCAGCTCTATCTGCAACCTCAAAGCAGTGCTTTGAGCAACCTACGGCTAGCTTCCTAGTTTTCTCTTTGATTTTCATTGAGTATGAGTAAATTTCTATCTTGATTTTCAGATAAAAATCTTTCCTTCTGTGGCCTCTTCTTACGCTTGAGCAGAGCTTCTGCCGACATGGCTTCTTCCTTACTGGCAAAACCTTGAGCATAGATGAGTTTAACCGGCAAGCGAGCTCGTGTATATTTGGCCCCCTTCCCACTATTGTGGACAGCGAGGCGTCTTCTCACATCAGTCGTATAACCGGTATAATAGGAACCATCACAGCACTCCAGCACATACATATAAGCCTTATGATCCATAATAAATCTCTTCAAGTTCGGGCGTATAGGAACCATCATCATTGTGGACAATCAAAGGTGGTAAAACCTTAAAACCACTCGTTGAGCCATCCTTGATAGCTTCAATCAAGAGCATATTGGCTTCCTTTTCTCTTTTTGGATAGACAAATTGCAGGCGCTTAGGGGCTAAATTATGCCGTTGTAAGCTATCCAAGATATCTAAAAGTCGATCAGGACGATGAACCATAGCCAACCGTCCATTAGACTTGAGAATACTTTGGGCACTACGACAGATTTCTTCCAAATTAGTCGTGATTTCATGGCGCGCCAAAAGATAATGTTCACTCTCGTTCAAGTTGGAATGAGGATCCACCTTGAAATAGGGCGGATTACACAAAATCATATCCACCTTACTTCCCTGAATGTAAGCAGGCATATTTTTCAAATCATCACAGATGACCTGCATCTGCTCTTCCAAAGAATTCAAACGGACAGAGCGTTCAGCCATATCCGCCAAACGCTCCTGAATCTCAACAGCCAAAATCTGTGCCTGAGTCCGAGTGCTAGCAAATAACCCCACTGCTCCATTTCCAGCGCAAAAATCCACTATCAAACCCTTTTTAGGAAAACGTGGAAAACGTGACAAGAGAACACTATCCACCGAATAGCTAAAAACCTCTCTATTTTGAATGATTTTAACATCTGTCGAAAAGAGCTGGTTAATGCGCTCTCCTGATTTTAATAATTGTTCTTCTTCCATGGTCCTATTATAGCAAATTTATATTAACATTACAAAGAATATAGATTTCTAACTAATTCTTCTGCTTCTTCAAATGTTGAAGGGCTTCCTTGGTCCAAATTGGCATCATTCGTTTGAGAGGTGCAAAGCCGTAGTTAAAGCGGTCGCTTGAAAAGCGTCTCCGTCTAGGAAACTGGTGCTTTTCTTCCTCCAAAGTACGGATAGAAAGACTGGCTTTCCCTGTAAATTCATCTAAATCTACGACCTGAACTTGAACCTCTTCATCGACTTTCAGGGCTTCATGAATATTTTCAATAAATCCTGTTCGAATCTCTGAAATGTGAATCAGCCCCGTATCACCCGTCTCTAGTTCAACAAAGGCACCGTAGGGCTGAATCCCTGTAATACGCCCCTTTAGCTTATCACCGATTTTCATCTTAGTCCTCAATTTCAATAGTTTCAATCACAACATCTTCAACTGGCTTGTCCATAGCCCCTGTCTCAACAGCAGCAATTTCATCCAAGACAGCGTAAGATGCTTCATCAGCTAGCTGACCAAATACAGTGTGACGGCGGTCTAGGTGAGGAGTTCCACCTTGGTTGGCATAGATTTCCGCAATCGGTTCTGGCCAACCACCACGAGCAATTTCTTTCTTAGAATAAGGCAGGTGTTGGTTTTGGACGATAAAGAACTGACTACCATTGGTATTTGGACCGGCATTAGCCATAGAAAGGGCACCACGGATATTGTAAAGTTCTTCTGAGAATTCATCCTCAAATGATTCGCCGTAGATTGACTCGCCACCCATACCAGTTCCAGTTGGGTCTCCACCTTGGATCATAAAGTCCTTGATAATACGGTGGAAAATGACTCCATCATAATAGCCATCTTTTGAAAGAGCAACAAAGTTAGCCACTGTTTTAGGAGCATGTTCAGGGAAGAGCTTGATACGCAAGTCTCCGTGATTAGTCTTAATAGTCGCAAGAGGACCTTCTGCTGTTTCAATGTCTACTTGTGGAAAATGCAATTCTTTTTCTACCATACCAAATCCTTCTAAGGCATCAAAAATGCCATCTTCTTCTAATGTTTTTGTTATATAATCTGCTTTTTCTTTGATATTTTCATGAGAAATTCCCATTGCAACGCTGATTCCAGCATAATCAAAGAGTTCCAAGTCGTTGAGGCCATCTCCAAAAACCATGACGTTCTCTGGTTTCAAGCCAAGGTGTTCTACAACCTTTTCCACCCCCGTCGCTTTGGAACCTGAAATCGGCACAATGTCAGACGAATGCTCATGCCAACGAACCATGCGAAGTTTGTCTGAGAGACTGTCAGGTAAATGCAAGTCATCTCCTTTATCTTCAAAAGTCCACATCTGATAGATATTTTCTTTTTCATGGAAATCAGGATCTACATCTAAATCAGGGTAAATTGGATTGATAGCTTCACTAATCATATCTGTACGAGTCGACAACCTGGCATCATGACTCCCAACCAAACCATACTCGATTTCCTCTTGCTTGGCCCAAGAAATATACTCCTCAACATCTGACTTCTCAATCTGATGTTGATAAATAACCTGACCTTTTTTATCTTCGATATAAGCCCCATTCAAGGTCACAAAAAAATCAGGTTTGAGTTCACGAATCTCTGGCAGGACACCAAAAATCCCCCGTCCAGAAGCAATACCTGTCAAAATTCCTTTCTCACGTAATTGCTTAAAAACAGTTGGGATTGAAGCTGGAATAAAACCTGTCTTTGAATTCCGCAAGGTGTCATCAATATCAAAAAAGACAATCTTGATCTTTTTTGCCTTATATCTTAATTTGGCATCCATCTCACTACCTCTTTCAATCTAACTCTTTCCATTATACCATAAAGTAGAGAAATCCCACATCCCCAATAAAATCCTTATCTCTTATCCGAATTCCTTTACAAGATACAGAACCAAATCATCATTATTTTGGCAAGTTGCATTCATTTCCAAGGGTTGATTTCGATACCAGACACCTGTCCCATCTGGAATATATCCCCGTCTGATATACAATCTCTGGGCAGGGCCATAACCTAAGTGCAAACCTACACCAAGAGTGACCTTACTCGAAACAATCTTGACTCGTTTTTCTGCTTCTTCTAGCAGTTGATTCCCAATCCCTTGATTTCGAAAAGGTTCAAACACATTAAAATCTGATAATTCTGGATAGACTTCTGCAAAAGGACCATGTTTAGCAGAGGGCAAAATGGTAACGTAGCCCGCTACAGCACCATCAATCTCTGCAACTAAGACTTCTCTCTCCCCACTTTCCTGTTCCAGAAAATATCTAGCCAAAATTTCCTCTCTACCAGGCCAACCTTGATTCATAAATCCATGAGATAAGGATTCAATATCAGACTTAATCATATTTCTAATCGTACAATTCATCTTTGACTTACCCACCTTTACTCTTTTTATTACCATTATAGCACGCCAAGGTCAGAAAAAAAAACTATCTCGTGGAAAAAGACCCAACCGAGTCTCAATTCGCTTTCTTATTTCCGAGCTCATGAAAAAGAGGTCCACTGGACTCAACTCGCTCTCCCATTTCAAAGCTCGTGAAAAAAAGACCCGTCGGGGTCTTTTCTTTAATCTTCGTTTACGAAAGGCATCAAAGCCATTACGCGAGCGCGTTTGATAGCTGTTGTTACTTTACGTTGGTTTTTAGCTGAAGTTCCTGTTACACGACGAGGAAGGATTTTCCCACGTTCTGAAACGAAACGGCTAAGAAGCTCAGTATCTTTGTAATCAACATATTCAATTTTGTTTGCTGCGATGTAATCAACTTTTTTACGGCGTTTGAATCCGCCACGACGTTGTTGAGCCATGTTTTTTCTCCTTTATAATTTTAGTTGTCCATTAGAATGGTAAATCATCATCTGAAATATCCAATGGATTTGTTGCTCCAAATGGATTTTCATCACGTGAAAAGTCTGGTACTGAATTTGTAGGTGCTGAATAGTTTGAACTTGGTGCAGAGTAAGCTCCACCTGTGTGTCCCTCACGCACACTACGGCTTTCCAACATTTGGAAATTCTCAGCCACGACCTCTGTCACGTAGACACGTTGTCCTTGCTGGTTATCGTAACTACGAGTCTGGATACGACCAGTCACCCCGATAAGTGAGCCTTTTTTAGCCCAGTTAGCAAGGTTTTCAGCCTGTTGGCGCCACATAACGACATTGATAAAATCAGCCTCACGTTCGCCATTTTGACTCTTAAATGTACGGTTTACTGCAAGAGTAAAAGTCGCAACTGCTACATTTGATGGGGTATAACGCAACTCAGCGTCACGTGTCATACGCCCTACAAGTACAACATTGTTAATCATAGTTTACCTTCTTACGCGTCAGTTTTGACGATCATGTGACGAAGAATGTCAGCGTTGATTTTTGAAAGACGGTCAAACTCTTTAAGAGCTACGTCGTCGTTTGCTTCAACGTTAACGATGTGGTAAAGTCCTTCACGGAAATCTTTGATTTCGTATGCAAGACGACGTTTTTCCCAAGATTTTGATTCAACAACAGTTGCACCGTTGTCAGTCAAAATAGAGTCAAAACGTGCTACCAAAGCGTTTTTAGCTTCTTCTTCAATGTTTGGACGAATGATATAAAGAATTTCGTATTTAGCCATTGATATGTTCCTCCTTTTGGTCTAATGACCCCAAGACTTTGCAAGGGGTAAGTGAGGTTCGCTCACAATAAACTATTATACTAGAAAAAAATTTTTTACGCAAGTAAAAACTCTGGAATGCGAAAAACGCCACATGGACGTTTTCCTGTTCTTATGGTTTAATACGGTGCAACATACGTGGAAATGGAATAGCTTCACGGATGTGTTTTGTTCCTGCCGCGAAGGTTACCATACGTTCGATACCGATACCAAATCCACCGTGTGGTACAGTACCGTATTTACGAAGGTCAAGGTAGAATTCGTACTCTGTACGATCCATACCAAGTTCATCCATCTTAGCTACAAGAGCATCGTAGTCTTCCTCACGCATAGACCCACCGATGATTTCTCCATAGCCTTCTGGAGCAAGCAAATCTGCACAAAGCACGCGCTCTGGATTTCCAGGAACTGGTTTCATGTAGAAGGCCTTGATGGCTGCTGGGTAGTTCATGACAAATGTTGGTACACCAAAGTGGTTTGAAATCCAAGTTTCATGAGGTGAACCAAAGTCATCTCCATGCTCAAGATGCTCGTAGTCAGCGTCTTCATCATTTTCATGCTCTTGCAAGAGGTCAATGGCTTGATCGTAAGTGATGCGTTTGAATGGCTCTGCAATGTAGCGTTTCAAGAGCTCTGTATCACGTTCCAATGTTTCCAGGGCTTGAGGAGCACGGTCAAGAACACCTTGAAGAAGAGCTTTTACATAAGCTTCTTGCAAGTCAAGTGACTCATCATGTGTCAAGTAGGAGTACTCTGCGTCCATCATCCAGAACTCAGTCAAGTGACGGCGCGTTTTTGATTTTTCAGCACGGAATACTGGACCAAAGTCAAATACACGACCAAGAGCCATAGCCCCTGCTTCTAGGTAAAGCTGACCTGATTGGCTCAAGTATGCTGGAGTTCCGAAGTAGTCCGTTTCAAAGAGTTCTGTTGAATCTTCTGCTGCATTTCCTGACAAAATTGGGCTATCAAATTTCATGAATCCGTTCTTGTCGAAGAACTCATAAGTTGCATAAATGATCGCGTTACGAATTTGCATCACAGCCACTTGCTTACGAGAGCGTAGCCACAAGTGACGGTTGTCCATCAAGAAGTCTGTCCCGTGTTCTTTTGGAGTGATTGGGTAGTCTTGAGATTCACCGATCACTTCGATGTCTGTGATATCCAACTCATAACCAAACTTAGAACGCTCATCTTCTTTGACAATCCCTGTCACATAAACAGAAGTTTCTTGGCTCAAGCGTTTGATAACATCAAACTTCTCAAGTCCCACTTCTTCACCAAATTTTTCTACAAAGTTTGGTTTAAAGGCCACACCTTGGAAGAAGGCTGTTCCATCACGCAATTGCAAGAAGGCGATTTTCCCTTTTCCTGATTTGTTGGCAACCCAAGCGCCAATCGTCACTTCTTGACCAACATAGTCTTTTACATCAATAATCGTTACACGTTTTGTCATTGTTTTTCCTTTTCTTTTTTATTTTTCCATAAATGCTTTCAAGCGTTTAACCGCTTCTTGAAGCGTATCTAGATCTGTCGCATAGCTGAGACGCACATTTTCTGGTGCTCCAAATCCTGCTCCTGTTATGAGTGCCAAACCAACCTCTTCAAGAATAGCTGTTGTAAAGTCAGTAACGTCCGTATAACCTTTCATCTCCATAGCTTTTTTGACATTTGGAAAGAGATAGAAAGCTCCTTGTGGTTTGACAACTTCAAAACCAGGGACTTCACACAAGAGTGGATAGATGGTATTGAGACGTTCTTCAAATGCTTGACGCATAACTTCCACAGAATCTTGCGGTCCAGTTAGGGCTTCGATGGTTGCATATTGTGAAACAACAGTTAGGTTAGAAGTTGTTTGACCTGTCAATTTGCTCATAGCAGCAATGATTTCTGGATCACCCACTGCATAACCTACCCGCCAACCCGTCATGGCATAAGCTTTTGATACACCGTTAATAACAATGGTTTGCTTGCGAATGGCTTCTGATAGACTAGAGATTGGTACGAACTCATTCCCGTTATAGACTAAACGACCATAAATATCATCTGCTAGGATGAGAATGTCATGTTCAACAGCCCAATTTCCGATAGCCAAGAGTTCCTCACGGGTGTAAATCATTCCTGTCGGATTGGATGGCGAATTCAACACCAAAACCTTAGTTTTATCTGTACGAGCTGCTTCTAACTGCTCTACGGTCACCTTAAAGTGATTGTCTTCCTTAGCAGGAACAAAGACTGGCACACCTTCTGCCATCTTGACCTGATCTCCATAGCTGACCCAATATGGGGTTGGGATAATAACTTCATCACCTGGATTAACCACAGCCATAAAGAAAGTATAGAGTGAGAACTTAGCACCGGTAGCAAATGTGACTTCGTTGGCCGCTACGGAATAACCATAATAACGCTCAAAATGGGTATTGACTGCTGCTTTTAACTCAGGCAAACCTGAAGCTACCGTATAGAAAGAAGCACGTCCATCTCGAATGGCTGCAACAGCTGCATCTTGAATATTTTTGGGAGTATGGAAATCGGGCTGACCTAAAGTTAAGAAAAGTACATCTTTTCCTTCAGTCTTTAACTTCTTTGCTCTTGCATCACTAGCCAGAGTCACACTTTCTTCCATTTCTAAAACACGGTTGGATAATTTCATAGGCCCTCCTTATTGACCAATGCTCCTGTTTCAAAATCTACTAGATAAAAATCAGAGCCTGACTTGACTTCCCAGATTGGCTTTTCTTGATAACGGCCAAAGGTAATCTTGTCAATTTCGCCAGCTCCTTTTTCCTTCGAAACAGCTTCCGCTTTTTCTTGTGACACACCCTGATTTAGCTGATAAACGTAGATCTTATGGTCATCTTTTCCAATCAGGACAGCAAGCGCCTCTTGCTGTTTATTACGGCCAAGAACGCTGTAATAAGATTCCAAGCCATTGTATAAGTCAACCTGATCAGCCTGCTCTAATCCTGCATACTGCTGAGCTAATTTTTCTCCTTCACTTTTAGCAGTTTGATAGGGTTTCATACTCAGAAACACTAGATACAGAAAGGAAGCACTGATAACCACAAACAAAATCGTCATCCCTAGACCATACTGCCACAGTAGATTATTTTTTGCTTTGTTTTGTCTTTTTTTCACTCGTCTATTTTACCATCTATTGGGCTTTATTACAAGCGAATGCAAGAATACTCTTCGAAAATCAAATTCAAACTTTGTCAGCGTCGCCTTGCCGTACCCAAGTACTGTCTGCGGCTTGCTTCCTAGTTTGCTCTTTGATTTTCATTGAGTATAAGAAATCAATTCTATTTCTTCCTTCAAAGGAAACAGATTTTTCTTAGTTATAATAGATTAAAATAAGATATAAACAAATTGATTTAGAAACTCTAATTAATTTCTAAAAATGTTTAGTATATACGGTGTACCACTCTAGATTCAATCTGTTATAAAACCGAGCAAGAAAAGTAAAGACAGCTCGAAAATCAACCTATTAAAAAACCTGAGCTTGACACTCAAGTTTTCGTAAGTTCTTTTACTTTATAAAATTACTTTATCATCCATTCTTTTAGCCATTTTTCCTAAAAAGACAGGCAGTAGAAGGCTAATCATGACTAAAAAGAAGCCTAGATAAAGAAATGTTAGCACAAATCCTAAATGGTCAATCAACCAGCCTGTTAGCGGAAAAAACACAATCATGCTAAGGCTAAACATCATAGAATAGACACTCAGCATGGTTGCCCTTACTTCACTTGGGAGTCGCTCTTGCAAATCATTGTCAAAAATCGGCTGAAAAAGAGCATATAGAGCATTGCTAATCAAATAAATCAAAATATAGATTAGAGGTGTTCCAAAGTAGGACAACATATAGGTAACTCCAGTCAGCAAGACAAGGACAGGGAAAATCTTCAAGGCAGCATATTTCTTTCCAATCTTACTCGCTAGATAGACTGCAAGGATATTCAAGAGACTTCCAAGTAGCATAACTGCTGAAATTTGCCAACTACTTAAATCTGGTAACTGATTTTGATAGTAAAAATAAAACATGCACATGAGTGTTCCGACAATCTGAGACAAAATCATCCAGTTGAACATCATGGGATTTCGCTTCAACTCATCCTTAACAGTCCAAATAATCTGTTTCATGGTCACACTATCAGTTTTTTCTAGCTTGACACTGGGTTCTTTCAGCATCCAAATCAGGAAAAGAACTATGATAGAAGTGGCAATCATGATATAGTAGGTCAGGTGCAATTGGCCATGGACAAAAAATCCTGCCAAAACTGTCCCCAAAGACTGAGTTCCTTCTGACACTCCTGATAGGAAACTTGAAATGGATAGGTAACGCTCCTTTAGTCCAGCCTCTACAGCCGAGTCATAGACCATTGCTGCGCTTGTGCCTGAATCAAAATTATAAGACAAGGCACTTACCGCCATAGCTAGTGCATAAATCCAAAAATTTCCCTGCCCAGCCAACATGAGAATGGAAGACACAATCCCTGCTATTCGACTTAAATAAAGGTTAGTCTTATAGGAATAGCGGTCAGCTAACATACCAGATGGAATTTCACAGAGAAGACTGGTCGTATGAAAAATACTTTCCAGAAGTCCAATCTGCCAAAGAGACATTCCGTTTTGACTGAGAAAGAGAATCCAAAAACTGGTAATCCCTAAAAATGCAAAAAACTCAACTCCGGCCATCAGGCCAATATTTCTCCGATAATTTCTTATTAACATCTTTTCTCCTTTAACAAGTGTATTATTACTTCTTTTGTCCGTCACTTGTTAATCTGTTCCTTACATGATCTCCACCCCTTTTAGAAGCATTCTTCAATGCCATTATTTTCGTTTAATTGTTTATGAAATGATACCGGAAAATAGCCGTTCTACGGTTTCTATTTCGAGTTTTCTCGTTTATTTTAGCACTTGTGTCATCATATTACAAGAGAATATAGGAATGCTCTGCGAAAACCAAATGCATTCCAGTCACAAGTGGCTTGAGTTTCTGCAGTTTTATAGTTTTCAAATAATCTTTGAGCAAATTTCTTGCAAGTCCTTTTGTTTTGTTGTAATATATTTTATAACAACGAGAGAGTTCTCGGAAATTTTAAGAAAAAAGGAGACACAACATGTCTAAAAAAGTATTATTTATCGTCGGATCACTACGCCAAGGTTCTTTCAACCACCAAATGGCCCTCGAAGCTGAGAAAGCACTTGCTGGTAAAGCAGAAGTTAGCTACCTTGATTATTCAGCTATTCCTCTCTTCAGCCAAGATTTGGAAGTTCCAACTCATCCAGCTGTAGCGGCTGCTCGTGAAGCGGTTCTCGCAGCGGATGCTATCTGGATCTTCTCTCCAGTCTACAACTTCTCTATCCCTGGTACAGTGAAAAACTTGCTTGACTGGCTATCTCGTGCCCTTGACTTATCTGATACACGTGGTGCTTCTGCCCTTCAAGACAAATTTGTCACAGTATCATCTGTAGCCAATGCAGGTCACGATCAACTCTTCGCTATTTACAAAGACCTCTTGCCATTTATCCGCACACAAGTCGTTGGTGATTTCACTGCTGCACGTGTTAATGACTCTGCTTGGGCAGACGGAAAATTGGTTCTTGAAGAAACAGTCCTAAATTCACTTGAAAAACAAGCGGAAGACTTGCTTAATGCTATCAAATAAAGATATTTTATGACTCATTGCCACCCATTTGGGTGGTTTTTTCATACCCAATACTCTTCGAAAATCTCTTCAAACCACGTCAGCATCGCCTTACCGTACTCAAGTAAAGCTTGCGTCTAGCTTCCTAGTTTGCTTTGTGATTTTCATTGAGTATAACTTAACAGTCCTGTCTAAAGCATGGAATTCTGGAAGGTCCTTTATAGGATATTTAATCTAGAATAGTACAATGTTGCCTCTAAAGCATTTTTATAAATTATAATAGATTAAAACTAGAATAGTGCACTATCACTCCTAAAATATTTATAGAAATTAATTTAATCATGTACCTAATATTAGAATTGTTTATCCCAAATTTATTTGAAAGCTTCTCTATGCTATATCCTTGTTTTCTAAGTTCATAGATCTGAACTTTATCATCATAAGTTAATTTCATAATAAAAACACCCCAAAAGTTAGATTTTTTCTGTCTAACTTTTGGGGTGCAGTTCAATCAAAACTCTAATACGATGCGTTTTATCATGCAAGAATCTACTATATTTCTCCTCAAATTGAGGTTCTATATCATAGTAACTCTACTCATTCATAGATTCAATTTTTAATCCTCGATCAATTTATAAAAATCAGAATGCTTTAGAGATAAAGTCTAATCTTCTTTACGTTTTGTAGCCAATAGTGCTGCTGACAAGGCCAGGCTAACACCTGCTAAGAAGATGGCTGTATCAGATTCTCTCTCACCAGTTTCTGGTAAGCTATTTTGATCTCCTTTGACTGCTGAAGCCTTTCTTTCTGCAGTCTGGTTATTAGCTATGTTCTGTACTGGATGCTCTGTTTTCTCCCGAACTGGTACTTCCTGATTTCCCACTGTTTCTGGAGCAGCTTTATCCTCTGGAAGTTTACTATCTTGAGGCACTCCTGGATTTACCCCGTCTTTAAAGTCAGGCTTCCCATCGATTGGTGCTACCTGATTACCTACAGTTGATTGTTTGCCTTTGTATTCTGAAATGTCGTGAACTGCTCCTTCAACAAAGTTAGCTCCTCCCTTAAACTCAGGGACTTCATTAACCGATGCTTCTACAAAGTTGACCCCTCCTTTGAATTCTGGAACTTCGTTGACTGGTGCAGGCTCCTCGCCCTTGCTATTTGAAATAGATGGTTTTACTCCTACCTCGATAATGCGATCTTGAGCCTTTCTTTGTTCAGTATGAACAAGAGTTCTAGTAGTTCCCACAACTTGAATATAGTCAACTTTTTCTCCATCTTGTCCTTCAGAAACAACACGACGTTGACCTTGAGCAAGTTCAGGATTTTCACGAATAACTTCTTTAAATGGAAGCGGAGTCTTTTCAATTTCCAAGCTTGGAGTTTCTGCTACTAAGTTTTTAACTCCTTCTGTCGGAGTTGTTTGGAAGGCTGTCTTAAAGTGTAAACGATACTCTTTCACAAGATTTCCATCTTTGGAAACAAGACGCACGAGTGTTGGAAGATTGATATTTCCAGGATTCATAACTGTGACTACTCCATGTCCACTAGTTGTCGCAGTAACTTTTGGTTGGGAACTCATTGCTGTTAGTGTATAATCTGTCACATTTGGATCAAAGTTTTCCAATGCTTTTCCATCGATCGAAATAGTCGCTGATGGTCTCTCCACTCCTGCTCCTTTTCCTGCAGAGTAGGCTGTAAATTCTACAACTGCCAAACCATTAGTAGTAGCCTTACGAGTCATGCGGGCACGAATAGCTGTCGTTTGAATCGGATCAAAGTTAAACTCTATTGGTTTACCAGCTACGATTTCTCCAGATGCCTTGTAAGGAATTTCTTGCCAATTCTCTGCCTTGTTGAATGGATGGTCAGCATTTTCTTCGTAACGAGAAATCGTACTTGGTTCTGTAAAGGCAGGACCAATATATCTTTCTAGAACCATTTTCTCTGGAGCATCTGTTCCACTATCTTTAAAGAACTGAATAGCTACTTTTCCAATGGATTGAGAGGCAATTTTTCCATCCTTCTTAAAGAGTAGGCCGATAGAAGTTTCTTGATTTTTCGGAGTACGAGACCAGTTTGTCCAACGTCCGTCTTCATTGTATTTTCCATCATTGATATAGAAAATTCTATCATGTGAAGCTGCTTGTGTATCGTTCGTTGTCGAAGCAAAGGCTTTAGAATCCGTTTCATTGTTGCTTGGATTTTCTGATAGAACTTGGTTACCTTTAGCTACAACTGTCACCTGTATTTTAGTTGTTAGATTTGTACCAATGACATGACCAGTTACTTCAAAACTTCCCTCCTGTTCTGTCGCATGTTCAGGAATGGCATCCCATTGAACTGCAAGATTAGCCTTAACCCAGCCAGCTTGTGAAGGATAATAGACTGTCACTTCAGCAGGCAATTGAAGTTGATCACCAACATTCAGGGTCTTGGCACTATTTTCTGCAGCTGCTGGTTGTGTTGACTCTTTTTCGTCATCACGGAAGATACGATATTCTTTAAGAACAGTTCCATCCTCAGCTTTCAAGATAAGACGTGTCGCACCTTTTTCACTTGTTGCAGGAACAACTGTCACCAAGCCATTGTTGCTTGCTGTTGCAGTGATTTCTTTGCTAGATTGAGGAATATAGTAATCAGTCTTAGATGGATTAAAGTGTTCAAGATCCTTTCCATCTACCTTGATAGAAATCTCTGAACTTGTAGAGCTCACTACCTTATTTCCAAGGACAGTTAGCTCTGTCAAACCAATACCAGCAGTTCCATCTGCTTTCTTCATGCGCATACGAACAGCATAGGTTTCTACCTTATCAAATGTAAAGTGGTTGGTTTTACCTGCAGATAATTGTCCAGGAGCTTTGAGGTGTTCCACCTCTTTCCAGTTAGCTTCATTATTAAATGGATGGTTGCTATCACGTTGAGCATTATTGACATCATTCGGAAGATCTGGAACTTCTTGACCGACATAGTATTCAATAACATATTCTTTTGGAAGACCAATCGCTCCATCAGTATAGAAATCAACTGAAAGATTATCAACAAAGCGCTTGGTCAAATCACCAGAGTTTCCAAACAAGATTGATGCCCAGTCATTATCAGTATTTGTTCTCCAAGTAGTCCATCTATTTTTAGCATCTGTAGGCGTTCTTGATACAGTCAGGTCGTTCAAAGCATTAGCCGAATCATCCCCTCCTGTATTGGATACAATAGCTGCTGGTAATTGTGAACCTGTCCATTGTTTAGAGATATTATTTCCAGCAACCACTTGACTAGAAACACGGACATGAGCCTTGGTGGTCAGATTGCTACCAACTAAATGACCATTGATTTCATACACCCCTTCAGTTTGACTAAAGTTAGCTGGTACCTGATCCCAAACCACATCTTTGTAGATAGTGGTTCCATTAGAATGGTAAGCACGTACACTAGCTGGCAATTGAACTGTCTCACCCTTAGGAAGAGTAAGGCTGATTTCCTCTGCAACTTGCAAGCCTTCAACCGTCACAGTTGCTTGAGCCTCAATATCTGTACCTTCTACATGTCCTTTAAGGGTAAAGCTATGATAGTGCCCCAATTCTTTTTCAGCTACTTTGTCCCAAGTTACAGCTACCTTACGAGGCAAGCCTTTATCAAATTCTGCTCCAACTTGACTAGGTAAATTAGGTTGCTGATTGATATCGGTAGAGATAGAAACTGGATGAAGTTTGACAATTTTCTTCTCTACTTTATTTTCTTTAATCACCAATTCAGTTGCGACAGATTGCGTTTTTTCTGTTTGATTGTCAATACGAGGAGTTAGAGTAACACGACCCTTAGTATAGAGCAACAAGTTCTGTCCATTTACCTCAAGATGACCACCATCAGCTGACTTGGCTTCTAAGTGGACATCTGACGCTGCAAATTCAGTCTGTGAACCGTCCTCATAATGCCCAATTACATGATAAGGGAGAACTTGATCTTCTGTTGCTTTCTCTTTTCCTTCAACGCTTACTTCCAAACGAGTCAAGGCAGGTGCTTCCTTCACGAATTGAATCAAGTAAGTTTGAACCAAGTCACCCTTCTGGTCACTCAAAAAGACAGAAGCCTGATAACCATTATCAGCAGAAGCTTGCTGAACTGTTACCTGATAGCCTGTAGTCTGTGCTCCAACACTTGGGATTTTAGCACTGTAAGGAAGGGATACTCGGTAATAAGTCTTTCCAGGCTCAAAGTTTTCAAGAGTCTTATCTCCAACCGTAAGTCCTGTAACAGTACTTTCTGTTTCCTTGTCGCTTGCGATAAAGGTTGCAGTTACTTCACGATCGTCATCTACCAATTTACCAGTAGCCTCCGTACGTCCACCTTCCTTGTTCAAAGCAGCAGGATCTTTCAAGGTCCAAGACACAACATCTGTATCAATCAAGCTACCATCTGACAAAACAGCAGTGACCGTTTTATCCAAATCAGCTGCAGTTGTACCAACTGGAACTGTCGCTACCTTAGGCAACCACTTATCAAGGGCAACTACCTTGACAAGGGCTTCAGCCTTAGCTTCGAGACCTTCTACATTACCAAATACTTTTTTCTCACCTGCACTTGTAAGCAAGTCAGATGGCACTTTCCAAGTCACATCTTTTTCTTCAACACTACCATCACTATAAATAGCTGTTACTGTTCGTGGTAATTCAGGAGTAGTACTCACATCAGTTGTGGCCTTCACAGGAGCATAGGCTATAAAGTGACGGTTTTCTTTCTTACCAGACACAGTTGCGACCGTTGCGCTATCAGAAGTTAAACCAGCAGAATCTGCATAAAGAGTAAATTTACCTTCTTTTTCTGTTGATTTTACAATGACAACCCCTTTACCATTGAAGGCACGTCTCTGCCATGTTCCATCTGCTTGAGCTTTGTAGCGTTCACGACTAGCTTGTTCTCCATTATCCACACCAACGATTTGTCCCTGACCATGGAGATTGAAATGAACAAGATTATTCGCTGTCGGAACAACATTCCCTTCGCCATCAACAATTTCGTAATGGATGTAAGATAAATCTTTACCATCTGCTGTGATAACATGCTCTTCTTTAGTCATACGAACTCTTGCTGGCTCCCCAGCAGTTGTCACACTATCACGCGCAATTTCGTTGCCATTTTCATCTCGAGCAATCGCAGTCAGTGTGCCTGGTTGGTATTTCACAAGCCACTCAAGATACAATTCACTTGGTTTAGCACCCTCATGATATGGACGTCCATCTTCTGTCGTTTTCTTAGTAAATTCCTTTTTACCAAGTGACTCTCCATTTAAGAACAATTCGACACTTGCTGCATTTGAGAAGGTACGAACCGGAACCTTTCCATCGACCAGCATCTTACGATCCCTAAGTGTCTCATCAGTCCAGTTCCAATGTGGTAAAATTCGGACAGTTGGTTTTTCTTTAGCACTATACCATTCACTACGGTAAAGGTAAAAATCATTCTTGGGTAAACCAGCCGTATCGATGATACCAAAGTAAGAACTTTTTACGGGTGTATTATCTTGGTTGTGCCATGGAGTTGGCTCACCGATATAGTCAATTCCTGTCCAGATAAATTGACCAGCATAGCCAGCATGATCACGGTCAAAAGTCCATGACTCAGTAGCTGTTCTTCCCCATCCAACACGGTCATTACCATAGTCAGATTGTTCATAATGACGATTTGGACGGTTATCGTGTCCAAGGATTTGAGCAGGATTGTAATAAGAATCACGCGTTCTAGTAGCTGAAGAAGTTTCAGAACCATAGATGAGCCAGTCTGGATGAGCTCTACGAACAGCTTCATAATTGCGCTCTCCATAATTCATACCCACAGCATCCATGATTTCTGCAACTTTTAAGAAATCACCTGTTGCTGCACGACTAAATTTATTCTCACCCATGGTAACATAACGTTCAGTGTCAATCGCTTTAATGACAGCCTTCAAACGTTTAGCAGTTTCGATAGAACGAGGACTACCATTTGCTTCCTCTACCTCATTTCCAAGAGACCACATCACAATAGACGGATTGTTCTTATCACGCTCTACCATTGTTCTGAGATCAAAATCAGACCATTTCTCTCCCTTCTTAGCCTCTGGATGAGTTGCATCTTGATCAAAGAAGCGTCCATAATCGTAAGTCTTCTTGCCACCATACCAGGTATCAAAAGCCTCCTCTTGAACCAAAAGTCCTAGACTCGCCGCAGCATCTAGCAATTGAGGGCTCGCTGGGTTGTGGGTTGTACGAATGGAGTTCACTCCCATATCTTTCAGAAGTTTT
Organism: Streptococcus sp. 714; assembly: GCF_013277115.1. Taxonomy (GTDB): domain Bacteria; phylum Bacillota; class Bacilli; order Lactobacillales; family Streptococcaceae; genus Streptococcus. Next base: position 42,110 of record NZ_VMMH01000006.1, on the reverse strand, counting down.
AATTTACGATAAGTAGCCTTATAGTTCTCTTCTGCACCCAAAGCTCCGTTATCATGGTGAATACTTACCCCATGGAATTTCATTCTCTCACCATTGAGAGAAAATCCTTCCTTAGCTGTCCAGTTGAAATAACGGTAACCAAATGTGTCTTCTGTTACATCAACTAACTGGCCTTCTTTATAGACTTTTGTTTTAAGAACATAAAGTTGAGGATGGTAACTTTTCGTTGTCCAAAGAGTTGGCTGATTGACCAAGATATTCTGATTAAAATGTGCTGTTTCATTTTCTGCCAAACTCTTAGTTGCAGAACGAACTATTTCTGAAACAGGCTTACCCTCCTTGGTGAAAATTTGTTGCTCTACAAAGACATTAGCAGCCTTTTTATCTGTATTTTTAATCTTACTTTGAACTTGTGTTTCAACATTGCTATCTTTTTGTTCAGCTAATTTCGGCGTTGTAATGTGGTTCCCATTTTCCGCAACATGGACTTTATCACGATAACTAAGGGTTACATCGCGATAAATCCCACTTCCTGAATACCAACGACTACTTGGTTGCTTATTGGTCACTTGAACAGTAATGGAATTTTCACTACCATCCTTGTTTAAAAATTCTGTGATATCATATGAAAAATGATTGTAACCACTTGGATAATGGCCTACAAATTTACCATTTACATAAACCTTAGAATCCATGTAAACACCATCAAAATTGATACGAACATCCTTGTTCTTGTCTTTTTCATCTAATGTGAAAGTCTTACGATACCAAGCTGTTCCACCATTTAACTGTCCACCTTCGTTACGAGCAGGAGACTTGTGGTCGAAATCAAAATAAATACTCCAATCGTGTGGAAGATTCAATTTAGACCAATCATGAACATCCACATCTTTTTTTGAAAAATCACCTTGAGCATTTAGTTTAAAGTACCAATCTTTATTGAAGTCTTGTTTTCGATCCAATAATAGCTGCTTCTCTTTTTCAACATCCGCTTTACTTGGCTCTTTAGAAAGCGCTTGCGTTTTTTCAGAAGAAGATTTGATATCTGTAGTCGGTTTTACCTGATCCTTTTCTGAAGTTTTTTTAGTATCCTCTTTTACATCTATTTCAACTGCTGCTGTAGACTTCGGACCATCTTCCTCAGTCTTTGGATTTATCTCTTCAACTTTTTGCTTCTCTTCAGCTTCGTTTTCTTCTCCTACCTTATTTGGAGTTTCAACTTTAGGACTAACCAATTCATGGTTACCTTCATTAACAGGTTTAGTAGGTTCTGTATCCTTAGTCACTTTGTCTTCTGTCGACTCAGCTTTTGGCTTTACAAACTCACGTCCACCATTCTCATCAGCCTTTGCGATAGCAGCTGCCACATCATCGGGAAGCTTATCTAAAGGCTGAGGTTGATGAACTGTTGTTTCTTCTGTTTGAGTATTGGATGAAGCCACCTCCTCAGCTTCTACAGCTGAAATACCAAATATACTAGCCCCAATCATCACAGATGCCGCACCTATAGCAAATTTACGAATGCTATAATGGCAACGTTTATCGAAAAGTCTTTTGTTCATTAAAATCCTCTTTTCTTTTTCTTGATGCCAAGTAAGCGCTTCCTTTTTTAGAAAAATAACTTCCTTCTGAACACACAACTAAGCATCGAGTTTGTTTTTTGTATATATTGAATATATCAAAACTGTCAAGAAATTGCAATCTTTTTTGTGATTTTAATATAATAAAAAATAGTGAGGCAACATCCTATAACGAGAACCTTAACAAGGGTAAAGAATCTAGTCCGAAACTATCAACTATTCAAAAACCACACAGTACTTCTTTCAGCTTGATGATGCTCAAAACTGAAATAACTGTGTGGTTTTATTGGGACATTAATGTTTATCTAGGATTATTGAATAACTCTTTTTCGAATTCTCAATCCTTTTTCCCTTTTTTGACAAACATGGCAGAGAGAACTAGTCCAAGACCACCTAACAAGGCTAAAGTAGCTGATTCTTCTCCACCTGTTACTGGAAGTTGATCTTTAACTTTAGCAACCGATGTTTGTGGTTGTTCTTGTTTTTGTGCTTGATCTGTTTTCACTGATGCACTTGCAAATTCATCGGACTTTTTAACAGTAGTTTCAACATCACTATTGCCACTGCTCATCTTATCTCCATCGACTTTTTCAACCGAATCTTTCAAGTTTTCCTCTGTTGGAGTGGCTTGAGGGCTTGCTGTTTCTTTATATTCTGGGACTTCATGGACAGCTGCTTCAGTGCCATTTACGCCACCAGTAAATTCTGGGACTTCTACTACTGGTGATGGTAGCTTGCTTGAGTCTCCCATAGATTCAGTATACTCTGGAACTTCATGGGTAGCTGCCTCAACTGCGTTTACTCCTCCTTTGAATTCTAGCCCTTCTACTACTGGAACCACATCATCACCTGCTGTTCCAATGGCTTGAGTGTATTCTGGAACTTCATGAACAGCTGCTTCGACACCATTTACGCCACCAGTAAATTCTGGGACTTCTACTACTGGTGATGGTTCGTCACCCTTACTTGTAGTTGGAGCCGGTTTGGCTGGTTCCTCTGGAAGTTCTTGGTGGAATGTCGTCATTTCGTAGAACTCTGGTTTACCTCCTTCCCAAACAAGTTTCACATCCAATAATGGAGATTTATCTCGGACAGCAAATGTTTGGAAGCTTGAGGTAATCTCACCTATTTCTGACCAAGAATCTCTTTTATCTGATTTAAGAGTTCGAGCCAATACTCGAGCCTTCACTCCTTGCGGAAGACTTGAAACAAGTCGAATATGGTTCACATCTGTCGGTTCTGACAAGTGGTAAACAAGCTCACCTTGGTCTTTCTCAGCCTTGTAGCTGGTCAAGACTTTACCATCTACGAGGTTGGTGTAGAGGTTACCTTGGCTTTCACCACTGTTTCCTTGAACAGTTGGATCATTAATCGGTTTCACGAATTCGCCATCATTGATAACCAACTCAGTGAAGCCTACAAAACGAGCATCATAGTTAGCTGTAAATAGAACACGGAGATAATTGGCTTTAACTGGACTTGCAAGTTCACCCTCGATGTAGCGGTTTCCTGGCATCTTAGAATCATGTGTCCAACCATCTGTCAAGGAATCATCACGTGTCTCATTGGCAACACCATCACCAACTGTCACAAGATCTGTCCAAGTCTTGCCATCTTGACTGACTTGAATCTTACCATCACGGAGATAGTTTTGAGTGCCGTCTTGAATGTAAGCTCTAATTTTCTTGATTGCACGTTCACTACCAAGCTTCAAGGTGATATGACCATCTTTACGCGCATAGTCTGAGAACTCTACAAAGTTATTGTAGACACCGTCAAACAACTGATCCAAGTTCTTGATCTTACGAACGTCGTTTCTACCGTATGTTGGATGGATGCCCATTGATGTCGAATCAAGTGTGGTTGGTTGAACTTCTTTTGTCTGAACAAGTAGAGAGGTTGCTGTCACTGCTTGTTCTTGGTCAGTCTTGTTGACCAAACGAACATAACGTACCAAGGACTTATCTGTCACTTGATCAGCCGGATACCATTCTTGGGCATTTGGAGAATATTCCAAGTTAAGGGATGGGTTTTCTGTACCAACCGCTTGAATGAGTTCAGCTTGGTGAAGACGATCCAGTTTCATACCCAAATAACTCTTAGCTGGAAGTTTTGTTCCGCTTGGAATTTTCAGGTCATAACGGCCTAGGCTGTCATAAACTGGAGTTGACTTCAAGTTCTCAACATTTGTATCAGTCAATTGGCTATTGCCTGTACGTGTTGCAACTGAGAAGTCAGCGATACGCCACCATAGGTTGATGTTCTTAGTATTGCGAATACGGACATAGCGAGCTGAAATTGGAGTTTCGATTTCTTTGGTTTGTTCACCAGTCAAGCGATCCAATTCTTGCCATGAGTTACCATCTGCAGAATATTCAAGAACACCTTCTGCTAATTTATCTCCTGAACCTTGGTGGAGACGAACCTTAGTCACAGGTTTGACTTCGCCTAAGTCTAGTTGTACCCAACTATTTACTGGAGTTGTATCAGTTCGATCAGCATTCGCAAGCATGGCTTCAGTATTGTCACGACCGTCTGTAATCTGACCAACTGTCGTATTGTACTTGTACATAAGATTTGGACTAATCGTCACAGTAGCTGGCTGTTTAGCACGAGTAACTTCCACAGGGCGGTTAACAGCAATTTCTCTTACAGCAAACCAAGTATTATCACGATCTGAAGTCGCAATCATTCGAACAGCCTTGGCACGAATATTGAGTTTTTCATATTTAATAAGAGATTCATTTCCAGTGTAGCTTGGTTCTGAAAGTGTTACCCACTCATCATTTTCATTAAGATACTCAACCTTAGCATTGTTAAAGGTATCACGAGGATTTGCTTGAGTTCCCATTGCAAAGGTCAAGTTTTGGAGTGGAACAGCTTTGTTAAATTTCAAACCAATGTAATCACCAGTCTTGATACTGTTTGGCGATTTGATTAATGCATGAGTTCCCAAATCTCCATCAGTTACCTCAGCAAGTCCGCCTTCTACACCTGTACGGTTTGTGATAAATGTACTGATAACTTGGTCTGGATGCAAGGCTTTTTGAACTTCTGTTGCCAAGATTTCACGCAGTCCAAGCAAGAATGGACGGATGTGTTGAACACCTAACTCAGCTTTTTCATCATGATCTACATAATGGAAAGTATAAGTTTGTGATTGTTCGTAGAGTTTCAAGCCCTTGTAGTAACTATCCCAAAGTTTTGCAGAATCGTTCTTTTCGATAGCTTCTGTACCATCAAGGAGAGCACTCAAGGCATCCATTTGGTCAATGGTATTGTCCAACCAATAATGGATTTGAGCACGCATCTTTTCATCACCAGATGCTTTATAAAGTTGAGCTGCGGCTTTTAGTTTCGCAAATTCTGCACGCAAGCCTTCACGCTCTGCACCAACATCTTGACCAGCTTTCAACTTAGACATGAAGGCCGCCAATTTCGGTGCAAGTTCAACAGACTCTTCCAACTTCACAACACGACCATCCATGTTTTGGTTGATCATATGTTTACCAAGCTCACGGAAGGCAAGAGATGCTTCGCTATCTGTAAACTTACCATTTTCAACAAAGTTGAAGGCAATATCGTTTACTTTCTTAGCTTCTTCTTCTGACTTCCATTGTTTCCATGCATATTGAGCTGCAGAGAAGAGGGCAATCTTAGAAGGCTCAGATTGTTGCATTGGATTCAACATGATACCTGAAAGAAGACTAGGATCAACATTTGGATGAAGGAATTTCTCACCACCACCTAAGATTAAGTGTTGTTTAGAGTTATCTGTAACAGGCCAATTGACCCATAGAGAAACTGGACGATAGGTCTTACCACCTGCAGTCAGGTTGTTCTTAAGGTTAGAGAGGAAGCTTTCGGATACTTCACCCCAGATCTTACCACCAGTAAGGGTCATAGAGGTTGAAGTTGGAAGATTTTCATTGAGTGCTTTCAACTCATCTTCACGGCCATTACCCCAATATTGACCTGGGACAAAGATCATTTCCTTACGAAGGCCACCATAAGTTGCTTGTTTTTCAGTCAACCAGTCTGTCATGTCCTTCATCAAGCGGTTGTAGCTATTGTAGCCACCAACTGGACTTGGGGCATCATCGGCCAAAATACCGAACTCACGAACACCGACATCCATCAATTGAGTGAATTTAGCCTTAATAGTTTCAAGGTCTTTTTGGTAGTCAGCATCGTTGCCAAAACGGATACGGTTGTTCATGAATGGATGGATGGTCCATACATAACGAGTCTTGTTTTGGTTTCCGACACGTGCCAATTCACGGATTTCAGCTAATTTTTCTTCTGGATAAAGTTCACGCCATTTCTTGTTGTGATATGGATCATCTTTTGGTGCAAAGAAGTATTGGGTCAACTTCAAGTCACCACCATAACGCATCAACTCAGCACGATCAGCATTGCTCCAAGGGTTACCATAGTATCCTTCGATAAAGCCACGGTTCTTAATTTCAGCATAGTCTTCAACTGTTACGTTACGCAAGACTGGAGCTTCACTTTCATTAAGCATGTGTTTGAGAGTTGTCAAACCGTAGAAGACAGCATCTGTATCTTTACCGACGATAGAGATTGTATTGTTCTTGATTGACAAGGCATAGGCATCAATCTTATCAAAGAGTCCTTGAGAAATTCCAGACACTTCTTTTTCAGCTTGGGAATTTTGACCATGAACACCAAGGTAGATGTTGGTAGCACCTGCCACTGCTGATTGACTGCTTGTGTATGAGATTTGATGATCTTGTAAAACACTCTTCAAGCGGTTACGAGTATAGATATCCAAATTATCCCCCATAACAAGATTGACTTGTTTATGGAGTTTTGTAACACCTTCATCGTAAGTTACTTTTTGTGGCGTTGGGAAGACCTTGTACTCTTTCTTAAGGTAATCTTGACTTTTCGATGCTGCAGCAACCGCCTCGTCACTTGTAGGTTTCGTAGCTACAAAGTTATCCGCAAGTTCAGTTGTACCATCGCTTACTTCTTCAACTTTAGGTTTTTCTGGAGTCACAGGTTTCTCTGGACTAACTGGCTCTTCTGCATTGGTAGTAGAAACTGGTTTCAGAAGTTGAATTTCTGCAGCACTACCAAATCCTGCAACACCTGCTAGAACTTTTAACTCTACCTTATCCGTTTCAACTGCATCAAAGTTAACTGTTTTCTCTTTGGCATTGTTTTCCCAAGTTCCTGAAGCAACTTTAACCATTTGACCATCTTTTTGAGCATAGATTTCATAAGATGTCACGACACCATTACCACCACCTGGACGTGGAAGATAAGTCAAACCATTGACTTTTTCACTTGCTTTCAAGTTCATAGCAACTGTGAATGGTGCTTGATGTCCAGACCATTTTGAATGCCAGAAGGTGTTTGGATCATTGTCGAAGGCTTTTTCTACTGGACCTTCTGCATTGGTACCTGGTAATTCCTGACTAGTTGCAGAAACTGTAAAATGATCATTTGGAATCAAACGTGGATTTACAAATGGTTCATTTGACAACTCAGCACTATGCAAGAGTCCTTTGAAACCACCGATCGTTTCAAGTGGTAGAACCAAGCTATTATGAGCAAAACGAGGATTAGCTGGATTTGCAATCCGTTCAACCTTTTCACCATCTACATAAACTTCTGTCGATTGTGGTTTCGTTACAACAGAGATTTGATAACGTTTGTTCTTTTCAAGTTTCTTGTTAAATTGAATATGGAATTGTTCAAATTTATAGGCAAGGTAGCCATCTTTGTCTGCAAGATAAAGTTGATTATTGCCACTTGTTGAGAAGGTCTGTTCACCGTCACCAGTTACAGTAACATCCATTTTCAGGACATGACTTGGTCCTGCGTCACCAACTAGACCTTCGATTGTACTGTCTTTATCGAAATTCAATCCTTTTTCACTTGTCTTCACTTTCTTAGCAAGATAATCTTTGACAGTCTCAGGATTAATCTTGAACAAGTCTTCTTCAGCTACGGTCTTATCTGGGTTAGATTGTGGTGCATAGACACTTGCTGGTTGAACACGTTCTGCATAGGTCTTGGCTGCACGGTCTGAACCCCAAGTGCGTTCTGCAGTTGATTGCATACTCTTGAAGAAGCGTTTAAAGATATCATAAGAAGTAAGTCCAGTTTCATGAAGGTCAATGTTATCATTCCAAACCGCATGACCACCACCAATGATATTAGGATTAGAGGCTTCTAGACGTGGTCCTCCACCTGTTGAGAAGTCATTTGGTGTCCAACGGTTGTACTGAGTTTCATAGTTAGCATAATCTCCATAAGCAGTTTGGCTATTACTACCACTTGGGACACTATAGGTTGGAACATCTGTGATATTGATAATCTTGGCGCCTTGAGCAATTGCAGCTGCTGGACGTTGCCATCCAAGGCTCCAGATATCCACTTCTACATCTTTCCAATCAACTGGCGTTTTTCCTTGTTTGGCGCTGAGTGATCCCCAAATACGTGGTGTATAACCTTTTCCTTTGATATACTTGATGAGGTCATTAACATAGCGACGATAACTTTCTGGACTTCCATAATACTCATCTGTACCGATATGAACGGTAGAAACGCCATGAAGGGGTGCATCTGGACCATCAAGAAGTTTATCATAGACTAATTTAACAAAAGCAAGTGTTTCTTCGTACTTGTTATCCAAGTCCAACATAGCTACACGTTCTACATTGTGTTTTCTCGCACTAAGTTGACCCTTGTACATCAAGTCTGGACGAACTTTAACGAATGAAAGGGCGTGACCTGGTGTGTCAATTTCAGGAACAAGGTTGATATGCAAAGCTTTTGCTAACTTGATGATTTCTTGCATTTCTTCCTTGGTATAGTGCTCATCTGATGTTAATTTTTGGCCATCCTTACCAACAATATCTGTCTCCACACGGAAGCCTGTCTTGGCATGCTCTAGAACATACTTCAGTTCTTCTTCTGGACTTAAGTTCTTACCTGCCAAGTGCTCTTTTAGGAAGATATAGTTATCATTCAAGTGCAACTGAAGATCGTTCATCTTGTAGTAGGCCATGTTTAGCATGATGTCTACAAGCGTATCATAAGGGATAAACTTACGACCTGTGTCTAGCATAAAGCCACGGTGGCTGAAGCTTGGGAAGTCACGGATCTCACCGTTCTGTAGATCTTTTTCTCCCATTTGAAGAAGTGTACGTGTAGCATAAAAGGCACCTGCATTTGTTGCAGCTTCTACAGTGATAACACCATCTTTTACAGTGATACCATAGCCTTCCTTGCCATAGCCCTTATCTTCAACCTTTTTAAACTCAATACGGTTTTGTGCTGCTTGACCACCTGTGGCGATTTCTAAGCCACGACTTTCAAGGTCAGTCTGATAGAATTTCGCTTCTTGACCAAATCCAGAATCTCCGACTGAAATAACAGTAGATGATGTAATAGAAGTTTTTCCTTCAGTTCCATACCATTGTTGAACTGCTGGAGCAACTGCTGGCTTAGTTCCAACACCTTCGTCTGCATGCAAGCCTTTAATAAGAACTTCAAATTCTTTTGTGAAGGTATGAGTATCTTTGACTTGTTGGACCATGACCTTAACAGTTTGATCTGTTAAAGGTTTGTAGATTTTGTTATTGAGATCAACAACACCCTGTTTGTTGCTACCAATTAAGCTTACTTGACCTGGTAATTTAGGTAAAACAAGTGATTTTCCATCTTTAGCAACTTCTAGTTCTGTCACCTGACGAATATCTGTTGGTTTGCTTGCATCCGGAATGTTTGAATAGGCACGAATTTCTTGAATACCAACATTTTTCCAGTTCATAGTACCAGCTTGGTAATCTGTGATTTCAAGTTTAAGGTACTTGGCTTGAATAGCCTCTTTCAAATCAACTTTTTCATCAAGAAGCGGAGTGCCTGTTCTTTGATAAGCTAACTTCCATTCTTTAACTCCCGAACCATTCACATCATCCTGGCCAGCGTAATAAAGATTCCATGACTTGATATTTGGATCATTTTTTTCACCACGAACACGGCGATCCCAATCAATCTCCACATGCTTAATCACTGTTGTCTTTTCAAGTGTAAATTCGATGGTTGGTTTTTCAACATTTTGATCAGTAGCCCAGCGAGTATCAGGTTTTCCGTCAATTGCCTTTTCTGCTGTGTACTGTGTGTTTGCTTCATGGTTTGATGCTGTAGCAGAAGCTTTTTCTAAATGATTGACATCTGGAGTTTCGACCAAATCTTTGGCCACTGGCTTTTCAGCAGGTTTAGCTGCTGGAGCTACTTCTTCTTTGGGAGTTTCTGCTGGTTTTGGAGTTGTTTCTTCCTTAGGGGCAGGAGTTTCAGTTGGTTTTGTAACTGTTTCTCCAGTATTTTCAGGCTGACTTTCTTTCTCACTTGGTTGAATTTCAGTATCCCCCGTCGTAGTAGCAGTTTCTGCTTTTTCAATTGCTGCTGCTATATCTGCTGGCAGTTTATCCAGAGGATGAGCCTGTGTTATTGTTCCTTCTGTCTCAGCAGGTCCTTCTGTTTCAGCTGCTTGAACCATGCCAGCACCAAAGATACTGGCACCAATCATAACAGAAGCTGCACCAATCGTAAATTTACGAATACTATAATGACACCGTTTCTCAAAAAAATGTTTTCCCATTTTTTCCTATTTCCTTTCATACGCTCACAATCGTAAACGTTCTCATTTCCTTTAGAAAAAGAGAGGACCTAGAGGTCCTCTCTGGGTATTCTTTTTTCTCCACTAGAACAAGCAGAGAGTTTGAGCTCCCTTTTAATGAAAACTCTTGTATATTCTAATCTTCTTTTCTCTTTGCAAGAAATAGAGCAGACATTGCTAGACTGAGGCTGGCAAGGAAGAAGAGCTTATATGACTGGCTAGTACCAGTTTCTGGAAGTTTAGCCTTCATTTCTTCTTTTGCTTCTTCTATCTTCATTCCTGGTTTAGAGCCATCAACCGATTGATATTCAAATGCCTGTACTGCTGGATCCTGCTGCTTCTGATTGAATTGATCTGTCGATGGAGTTTGTGCCTTACCTCCAACTTCTTCAGTTGATGGAGTCTGCTCCTTAGTTCCAGGTTCATCAGCTAATGGGCTCTGTTGTTTAGAAACTGGTTTATAAACTACTGCATAATGTCCTAGTTGACTAGTTGTGAATTCAATTGTTCCTTGACCATTTGTAAAGTTTACTGACTCACCTGATGCGGTATAGTATACCCCGGCCACTTCACCAGAAATCGGTAATCTAACAAGGACTGCACCTTTCGGCTGAACTTTATGATTGTCCTTATCTACCAAATGAAGAGCATAAGCATCAAATTCCATACCTTGTAGACTTTGGTCTTTTACTTTTTGAACTTGAAGGTGCATGTCTGGTGCCAAGTCTCTTGCTAGTCCTGCAACTACAACGCCTGTTGATTTATCTGATAAGACACGAACCTCTTCAGTTGGTTTGTCTACCGTAGGTGCTGCTTGGTCACCTGCTGTTCCTATTACACCTGTATACTCTGGAACTTCATGTACAGCTGATTCTACCGCATTTACACTTCCAGTGAACTCTGGAACCTCTTTTACAGCCACTTCATCTCCTGCTGTACCGATTGGTTCTGTGTACTCTGGAACTTCATGGATAGCTGATTCACCACCGTTTACACCACCTGTGAATTCCGGAGTTTCAACGACTGGTGCTACTTGGTCACCCTTGCTTGATGTTGGAGTTTCAGGTTTCGGTTCTGGAGTTGGAGTAGGTGTTTGGTCTTTCAATTGATCAAGATAATCTGCAAAGTATTTAATCATTCTATTTGTCAAGAGATGGTTATCTGTTGCAAATTTCATGCTGGCAACAACACTTGCTACTTCCTCTTGATTGCTCTTATCAGTCAATTTTTGAGCTTTAGCCAAGGCTGCTTCATAGGCCGCAGTATCAAGACCTGCTTCAGTCACTTGTGGACGAGTAAAGACCAATTCTGCAGCTGATTGATATTGATTACCACCATCTCCGTAAGTTCGTGTTCCTGTTAGAACAATCTTCTTAGCTTTGATCGTCTTGCCAAAGTTGATATCTTTAGGTTTGTTATTGTCAGCCCAATTTGTTGCATTGAAGGTATGTTCCTTACCTGTTTCATCAGTTACGACAAGAGTCACATCTCTCAAATTACCGTTTGAACCAGAACCACGTGGAACATAACGGAGACCAGTAATTTCAGTCGGTTCTTTCAAGACCATTGTAGCTGGTTTACCAACATCTCCTCCGCTCCATGATGTATGCCATAGACTTGACACGTTGCCATCAAAGGCATTTGCAAGACCTTCACCAGCCTGAGCAGGAGCGCTTAGGCTTGCAAAGTCATCTGTCACAAGAGCTGTTTTCTTCATCACTAAAGCATCTTTAAGAGCATTGACCTTAGCGATTTCTGCTTTAGCTTCTTCTACACTAATATCATCATCTGCTTGACTAAGGTTAAAGACTGCCTCTTTCAAAGCATCCATCGTTTCTTTGGTGTAGTTGGTCATAGAAACAGTTGGAAGGTAGTTCTTGACTGCATTTTCTGCCATCATCTTACCTGTCAAAACAATTTCTTCAATTTGAAGTCTGTCCATGATGAAGTCATTGTAGCCACGGAAGTTCGCATTACCACCAGAGTCTCCACGTGTGTTGCTTGCATTGCCTGTAGAGTAGATACCTACCCATGTATCGCCAGTTTCTGCACCTGTCACGAGGAAGGTTGCACGTTTCGCTTTCTTAGAATCTGTCCAAGTATTTGGCAATTCATGCACTTCCATATTGCTCGTTTGACCAGATTGGAATTCTCCCTTACCGACTACAAAGGCGTAAGTATTGTCAGAACCAGCTTCATAGTCAAATGTAATACGATAGGTCTTGCCTGCTTCAAAGCGGAAGTTTTGTGGAATTGTTTGGTAAACCAAGTTACGACGACTTACGAGACCATTTGTCTTGAGTGACCAATTTCCTTCGATAACATCATCAACTTTCTTGCCATTCCAATCACGTTGTGTGTATGGTCCATGTTTTTCAGACAAGTGAGTACGGTTATCTTCAACACCTTCGATACCACCGATAACAAATGGGAAGATACCTTGACCGACATTTTCAAAGTCTTGTTTGAAAACGCCTGTTGCAGTATCGTGACCATCACCGTACATATTTGATTCATTTTCAAAGGTACGAATTTCATCGAAGTAAGTTGCTTCATCGCCTGCTTCACGACTCAAGGTCAAGGTTACGTTTGATACATCTGAACCTGTTGTGAAGAAAGCATACATATTTTGGAAGTAACTTGTATTATCAACTGTTGCATTGCTTCGACGAGTATTGTGAGCATAGGCTTTTACATAGTTAAGTGCTAGTGACTTGTTGGTGTAGTTGGTTACTTCTTTTTCACCAGTATTAACAGTAATACTTGCTTTAGCATTACTACGGTTGTCTACACCGACATAGACTGCGTATTTAGTATTTGGTTTCAAGCCAGTCAATTTTTGAGTGAGACTAACTTTTTCTTTATTACCTTGGATGCGGAGCATTTGGTTTGCACCTTGAGACTTCACGATTTCAGCCTTAGAAGCATCTCCTGAAATCTTCCAATGATCCAAAGATTCACTGTTAAATCCTTGGTCATAGATGTGCATTCCTTCACTCCATGACATTTCTGGATTTGTTTGTTTAGAACGATAGAGAACATATGGCTGATTTGCAGTAAGATCAAGGGTAATCTTACCGTCTTTCACGGCAACTTCTTTTTCCTCAGTCTTACCTTGGTCAGTTAGTTTATAAAGGTAAACCTTACCATTTGCCCAGTCGCTAGGAAGTGTCCAAGTTGTTGCACCTGCTTCAGTATTGAAGTAGTACATTTTTTCCTTGTCACTTTCAAGCTTATTACCATTTGCATCCCAGTTCCAAGGAGTCAAGTAAGCTGAACCGTCTTGGATGACACGTCCGTTGAGCGTTACTGTACGTTCACGATATTGTGGACTGTTGACATCATTGGATTTACGAGTTACCACAACCTTGTTATTTGCAGCATCGACCAATTCGACTTTCATTTCTGGAGTCCATTTATAGGTACTACCATTGTCAGTCATGGTTACTGGTTTGCCATCTTCCCATTTGCTGACTGTGAAGTGTTGGAAGTACTTAGTCATAACGTCATGAGCAAACAAGTTTGTTACATAACCGTTATAATCACTACGTCCTTGCCATCCTTCGAAGTCCTTCATGCTATAACCGCCTAGAAGTGGATAGTCAGCTGCACCACCGTAACTTCTGTAGTCACCAACCCAAGAATCTTTTTGGTGGTTACGGATAAAGCGAGTGATGGCACTGTTAATACCTTTATTTGTATAGCCACCGTAGGTCAAGTCAGCTGCCCAGTGTTGGAAGGTAGAATCATATTCACCACCATGGCCCCACTCAATAGCAAAGCGCCAACCTTGTTTGTTAATTTCTTTCGCAATAACGTGAGTTGCCCAGGCACCATTGTCACCTGATTGACCGTTACCCCAAACGTCGACGTAGATGAAGTCTAGGCCTTCACCCAACTCTTTCTTCAACTCTTCCCAACGAGCTAGACGCCCATGAGCCAAGTCATAACCAGCATCAATATTGATACCTTGGTCAAGCCAGTTCCAACCGTAGCTGTAGCTACCATCTGCATTTTTACGAAGAATATTTTCATTAAAATATTTAGACTCAGGATAGGTTTCTGAAGCGTTAACGTGGATACCGAGGTGGGCACCATATTTCTTAGCTTTCTCAATAAGAGTCTTAAAGTCTTCAACACCACCGATACGTTTACCGATGTCTGCATAGTTCAAGTGTCCAGAGTCATGTCCTTCACTTCCGTATCCCTTGAGAAGTACACCTTGACCAAGACCATCTGTATGAAGGTTAATCTTCTTGATACCATCCAAGGTCATGAGGAATGGGTTTTGCGCTTGTGAACCAAAGTTCATAGCGATACGGTAAGCTGTGATATCCTTAACTTTTTCCCAACCTTGAGGGTTGTTCATGATGCTACGGTATGCGATCGCACCATCTTGCCAGTCTACTTTATTATCAGCATTGGCATCTTCAGTGATAACAACTTTTGCACTTGGAAGTTCCTTTGTATATTCTGGGAAGACAACTCCATTGTGGGCTTTTTCCCATTGCCATTCAGAGCTATGAATTTCCACATAGTTAGCATTGCCAATCGTATTCTTGTAAGCTGTCAAACGTGTCCAGTCGTAAGAACCACCACCGTAGCTGTTTTGTGAGTTGCTCCATACACCTGCTGCAAGCTTATCTGTTGAAACAAATCCGTACATATAACCTTTGGCTAATTCTTTCATTGGATTTGTTACTTCGATATGGTCATCACCACTGACGTGAGTATTGTTTGACATGGTTGCCCCATCAAACTTAGCTCCTGCTTGGTCACTGGAAACAGATACCAAGGCATTTCCTAGGAAGCTGATTGAAGAAAGTAATTTACGTTCATCATCAATCTTCTGTCCTGGTGTTACCTGATTATGGTTGACAATCTTAGTCACATCAAAGTAAAGTTGGTTATCCACTACTTGCAAACGAACAGTCATATCCGCATTGATGAGATTTTTCTCATCACGGAGTTTCATGTCATACTCGGCAGTCGTTGCATTGACCTTTTTATAGGTAACTTCAGGAGTCACAGCGTGCTTGTTGATCACAACTTGATTAATTGGTTGCACTTGTCCTGAGAGCTTGTTCCCATTTAGAACATATTCTTTCACACGTGGGAAGGCTTGGTCGATAACTGCTTTCAATACTGTGGATTGAATAGTGTCGTATTTTACATTGCTATCATCTACTGTATCGCCCTTTTCTTTTTTAGTGGATTCTTGATCTGTTTTAACTCCTTCTTGGTTGTCAGTTTTGACATTGACAATTGTTCTTTCACTACTATTGTAGGTTCCAGCTTTAAGAACAATTTTCTTTTCATCTTTTAGTTTGTCATTTACTGCAGATGGCAAGGTCACTGTGTCAAAAAGTTTCACATCATTATTAGTTGCATTCAGTTGTCCATCTGATTTGAGACTAATCGTCAAGTGGTTGGTTGAGCCATTAACAGGAGCTGCAACACGATTACCTTGGTACCAAAGTCCACTTCCACTTGTCTTGTATTCCCAGAACCATCCACCTTGGTCATATCCTACAAAAACGTTGTTATCTGTGTCTTTAAATTTCATGAAGACACCGAAGCGAGACTTACCTGTTTCAGATTCTTCTTTAAAGGTCAAATCAACTGTAGCATTTCCATTAGCATCAACTGTCAAACCATCTTTTTCGAACAAGGCTGGTTTTTTACCATTGTCATTTTGGGCAGTTGAAGCTAGTTGGTTGTAACGAACTCCTTTTTCTTCACGGACAGTTACTGTTCCCTGTTGTTCTTTCTTTTCAACTGTTTTCCATTCTGGAGTGACTTCTTTTGATTCACTCGGTTTAGTTTCTGCTGGCTTGTTTTCAGCAGGTTTAGTTTCTGCTGGTTTGTTTTCTGCTGGTTTAGTTTCTGCTGGTTTGTTTTCTGCTGGTTTGTTTTCTGCTGGTTTGTTTTCTGCTGGTTTGTTTTCTGCCGGCTTATTGTCAGCTGGTTTTTCTTCTTGAGGTTTGTCCTCTTTTGGTTTTTCTTCCTTGCTTTCCACTTGTTTATCGAGAGCATCTAGACCAGCTGGTTTCGTTGTTTCAATACCCTTGATATAGTTTTGAATCCATTCTAGCTGAGCAGGTGAGAAGAGTATACCACCACTACGTTTACCAGAGACACCATTTTGGTGGATACCAATCAATTTCCCATTTTCATCGAAAATACCGCCACCACTGGCACCTGGTTCACTTCCTTGATAGCTAATTCCACGAACACCTTCTCCGTGATTATTAATATCCTCAACGGTAGTATTCAAAATTGGATCAAGCTCTCCTTTTGGATATCCAAATACATGAACCTTATCTCCTACCTTAGTTGTTGCAGGCTTCTCAGTCACTTCAACAGGTGCATTTGCAAGAGGTGTACGAAGCTTAACAATTGCCAGATCATTTTTATATCCTTTGAGGAACCCTTCACGATCCCAGTGTTTCACATCATTCTTACTGAATTTGACGTCCGGTGCCCCTTTGTAAGAAACTGTATAGACATCTCCATCACTCTCAACATTATCAGCTACCTTACGATTATTACCATCTGGAACATCTTTGATAAAGTTATGAGAAACAGATAAAACGAGATTTTCCCCAATAACGATACCACTACCAAGCCCTGCAGCACTTTTAATTTCGACAGTCGCACCGTAGTTTAATACCCCATTTTTTGTTTTAGCAACATCTTCTGGGACTAGGCTTTTATCTTCTTTTTCTAGTTCTTCTTTTGAGGCAGTGTGCCCATTTTCTTCAGCCTTATCAAGTTTTCCACGTAGTTCTTCAGGAAGAGTATCTGAAACTGCTGAGCTTGTTGCAGTTTCTTTTTCTTTTGCCAGCAATTCTTCTTCAGTCTTTGGGCCTTCAGTTACTTCAGGAGAACCTTGGTCTTCACCAGGTTTTGGTGCTTCAAAGTCGCGCCCACCGTCCTCTTTAGCATTAGCAAGAGCGGCTGCCAAATCTTTTGGCATATTTGCTGTAGAACCAGCCTGAGCAGAATCTGCGAGAACAGTACTAGTTCCAAAGAAAGCTGCACCAATCATAACAGAAGCAACCCCTAGTGAAAATTTCCGAATACTATATTTGCAACGTTTTTCAAATAATCCTTTGTACATTAAGTCTTAAATCCTTTCATTTTATCCGTAAGCGTTTACATTCGCTGTTCAAAAAAATACTCCTTTCTGTCTAAAAAGTGCAACACTTACGTCATTAAATAAAAAATAATTACACTTTTAATATAACAAATGATAGCCAATAAAGCAATAGAAAAGATAGGAAATGACTAATTTTTTCTTTCAATCCTAGTAAAATTAAAGTATAAAATCTCCAAAATACTCTAGAAAAATAAAATGCATATCATCAAATTTTTTCAATATCTGATAATATGCATTTTTCTGATTTTAAAGACTCTTTATCCAACCTCATGCGTTTTAAAAACGAAGAAGTTGAGCCTCAATTTGAATTTTTCTCTTTCATACTTCCTTAACAAAAACCAATTCCTGTTGCTGGGATAAATCTTCTCTGTAGACAAATTCTGCAAAGCTTAACTTACGAGCATCTTCCACTGTTTGTACTTGATTTTCTATCAGAGCTGTTAGGAAGGCACCACGCGCCTTCTTGGAAATGGTTGAGTGAATCTTCAACTGACCACCCTTGTCCTCCATGAATTTGAAAGTCACCATTTTTTCTCTGATTTCCTTAGAAAATACAGTCTCAAACTCTGACGACAAGAGAGAGAAAATCACTTCTTCCTTCTTCACAGCTTCATCATAGGCTGCCTTCCAATGGCTCTTCAAAGTCTTACCAGCGACTTTTAACTTCATCAAAAAGTCCAAACGGTGAGGAGCCATAGGTGACAAGGCTGGAACGACCCCGTACAAAGCCGAGGTAATGAAGACATGATTTTCAAGATAGGCTTGTTCTGCCTCGGTCAATTTATCTCGCTTGATATGGCGGTACATAAGCCCATCAAAAAGTTTCAGGGCTGGGTAGTGTGGAGCAGTTTTGTTTTTTAAAGCTTGGATATTTTTAAATTCTTCCGCAGCCTTCTCGGCTGATACCTTATAAAAACTCTCCAATTGACTAGCAGAATAGAGGGCCAAGGCATCAAGCACAGCCTGACTTTCTGGTTTCAAATGAGCAGCTTCGATACTAGACAAATCTGTATTCATTTCTTTTGCTGTTGGGATTAAAATTTTCATATTAATAGTGTAGCATATTTTTTTTCCACTACCAAGAAATTCATCTGAAAAACCTCGGCTTGACCGAGGTTTCTCTGTTTATTTTGGCCATCCTAACCAGATAGCCACGAGAACAAGGGCTATGCCAGCTAAACTTGTTAAGATAGATAAGAATTTATCTTTTTTCTCCTTGAACTGAGAAAAAACTAACTTCAAAGCGAGCAGTTCGAGTAGCATTGAAGCAAGCATCACATAAAAACCCATTTGTGTGTCCTCCATTAGTCTTTAAATTCCCTTATTATAACTTATACCTTCTAAATAAAGCTGTCTTTACTGCACTTTAAAGGTCTTGAGATAATTGTCTTTTCCTACTTGACCCTCGAAGGTTTTCCCATTTTCGAGGTAAGGCAGGTCATCTGATACAGAGGCCTTAACCTTGTAAATCTTGCCATCAACTTTAAAGAAGTAGACGGTATCACCCTTGATAACAGCTGATTTGAGGTCTGCGACCACACCCTTGATGCTTTCTGTTGTTTCATTATCAATCTCAAGATCATTTTTATTGGCGTACTTGCTGAGCAGTTCTTCCACTGTCGTTGCTACGATAACATTTTGATACTCGACTGCGTCGACCAGAGCATACTCTTTAACCAAGCCAGCATTGTCCTTCAAGCCCATGATATAGAGAGGCTTGTCATTGAGATTGATGAGGATTGGGAAGGTGGCCTTGTAAGATTTCTCTTGGACAGCACCTTCTGCTGATTCACGGGCTGATTCTTCGGTCGCTGAAGCCAAGCTGTACTTAGTGATTTCTCCTGTCCGCATATTTTCAAGGATGAAACCAAGATTACTCTCATCCGCATTAGCCGACGTCACACCTGTGTAGAGGTAAATGTCATTGCCGATGGACAAGTAATTATAGCCCTTGGTAGTCTGGGTCACATTTTTCTTGGAAATCATGGCATTCCAGAAACCGTCCTTGTACTTGCCGTTATAGTTGATTTGTTCAATGGTTTCCTCAGCTGGATAAACCCTGTCCACCCATTCTGGAACTTCAGCCAAGCTGTATTCCTTGGTTTCTCCATTTGTGGCATCCAAGATGATGACTGAAACAGGACGGGGAACCGCAAGTCCAAATTGCTTTTGGTAAACCGTTGCTACATAGAAAGGATTACCCTCATCATCCACCTCAAATGATGGAGTCTTGAAGATCTTGGTTGGATACTTAAAGCGCAGGTGACGTTTGACATCGCGGTTAAAATACTCTGAATCCGAATACTTGATTGGTGTCTTCAAGTCCACCAAGTCAGCATTGCCTGTTACCATATCTACCTTGATATACTCGCCGATTCCCTTGGCCTGATTGTTAAACCATTTGATAGGGTCTGCGTATTCTAGTGGCGTAACCCGATAAGGCTTCCCATCAATCGTCAATTGGGTATAGGTGTCTGCCGCTACGTACTGCGACACCTTATCCGTTAAGGAACCCAAGTAGCGGTCACCAATTTTTTCAGCAGTACTTCTATCTAGAATAGGAACCTTACTGGTATCAGTCTTAGGAAATTCAGTAAAATCTTTTTCCGTAACCGTGACTACATTGGCATAATTTTTAGCCTGAAAAACACTAGAAGTCACCAAGGAAACCAAAGCTGCCAAGAGAAGAATTCCTCCAATGGAAGCTAAAAGAATTTTCCCCAACCGATTAATTTTGAAACCCTCTAGATTTAAGGCAGCTTCCGCCTTTCCGTGGCGCACATGAACTGTTTTGACCAGATTTATTCCCTTGCCAAAGCCAAATAAGATTGCCACAAGCAATAAATGCCCACAGAGGAAGAAGAGAAATTCCCAGCTGGTTAGATTAAGGGGCGGTAAAAAGATATACCAGGTCGTTGCGATAAAAATAAGTTCAAAGACTATTCGTTTCATTTGCTTTCCTCCTAAATGATTCGTCCTTCCAAGTGATCCAGCTCATGTTGACAAATCTGGGCTGGAAATCCTGTCAATGTAATGGTCTGTTCCTGCCACTTGGTGTCACGATAGGCAACCCTTATGGTTTCATAACGCCTAGTAGGTCTCACACCTGTCAAAGATAAACAGCCCTCTTCTGTCTCATAAGGTCCTTCAGAGGACAGGAGCACTGGATTAAACATGACCATGGGAACCAAGCCAAGATTAAAGATAATTACGCGCTTCTGCACCCCAATCATATTGGCAGCTAGCCCAACACAGGTCTCACGATTTGCTAAAAGCGTATCCTGTAAATCTCTGGCAAGATACAGATCATCCTGACTTGCCGGTTGAGACACCTGAGATAAAAATAAGATATCCTTTACAATTTTCTTTTCCACTTCCTCACACTCCTCTTACTTTTTACTATATTATAGCAATTATAGCACAAAAGCCGATAACTGCAAGCCCTTTCCCTCAACTGTAGCAAAAAGCCATCCGAAGATGACTTTTTTGCTATTTGATTTCTTTATAAGTTACTTCCAAGCCACGCTTAACAGCTGGACGATTGGCAATTTTTTCTGCCCATTTTACTAAATTCTGATAACTTAAGGCATCTAAGAATTTTGCAGAACCTTGGTAAAGTTTTCCTTGAACTAACTGTCCATACCAAGACCAGATAGCAATATCTGCAATCGTATAGTCATTGCCTGCAATATAAGGTTTCCGAGCCAATTCCTTATCCAATAAATCCAACTGGCGTTTCACTTCCATCGTAAAACGATTAATTGGATATTCCAATTTTTCAGGGGCATAATTAAAGAAATGTCCAAATCCTCCGCCTAGAAAAGGTGCTGCACCTGCTTGCCAGAATAGCCAATTCAAAACTTCTACCTTTTCCACAGGATTGCTTGGTAGAAAGGCTCCAAATTTCTCAGCAAGGTAAAGGAGAATATGAGCAGACTCAAAGACTCTTACTTCTTCAGTCCCAGACTGATCCAACAAGGCTGGAATCTTTGAATTTGGATTGAGCTTTACAAAGTCTGAACCAAACTGATCCCCATCCATAATAGCAATCTTATACAAGTCGTAAGTCGCTTGCTCAGAACCAGCTTCTAATAATTCTTCCAATAAGATAGTGACCTTCACACCATTTGGTGTTCCCAGTGAATAAAGCTGAAAAGGTTGTTCTCCTTTTGGCAAGTCTTGTTCGAAACGGGCACCTGCTGTTGGTTTATTTAGTCCCGTAAAGGCTCCTTGATTACTAGCTTCATCCTGCCATACGGTCGGTAATTGATAAGCTGACATCAGAAACCTCCCTTATATCGCATTCTTATCAAAGCCGAGTTTGCGTTGGATAAATTTAACGATTTCGACGATGATAATCATTGAGAAGCTTCCAGCCATGACAATTCCCCATTGTGACAAGTCTAGTTTGGTTACGTGGAAGATTCCTTCAAGCGGTTCTACGACAATTGTTGCCATAAGAAGGATGAAGGATACCAAGATGGACCAGTTGAAAGTCTTAGACTTGAATGGTCCAACTGTCAAGATGGACTGGTAAACAGACTTGACATTGTAGGCATGGAAGAGCTGAATCAAACCAAGGGTTGCAAAGGCCATAGTAAGGGCATCAGCATGAATAGCATGATTATCACCCACATGTACTGGGTAAGCAATCGCAAGTCCATAAACACTCATAACAAGGACTGCTTGGAGTACACCTTGATAGATGATAGAAGTCAGAACACCACCTGAGAAGAAGCTTGCCTTACGACCACGTGGTTTATGGTTCATGACACCAGGCTCAGCAGGTTCAACACCTAGTGCAATTGCTGGGAAAGTATCGGTTACCAAGTTGATCCACAAGAGATGAACTGGCTGCAAGACATCCCAACCAAACAAGGTTGATAGGAAGATGGTTAATACTTCAGCAGTATTGGCAGAAAGTAGGTACTGAATAGTCTTTTGAATGTTTGAGAAGACCTTACGTCCTTCTTCCACTGCAACAATGATAGTCGCAAAGTTATCATCTGCAAGAATCATGTCAGAAGCTCCCTTAGAAACCTCTGTACCAGTGATTCCCATACCGATACCGATATCGGCTGTTTTCAGAGCTGGCGCATCATTGACACCGTCACCTGTCATGGCAACGACTTTACCTTGTTTTTGCCAAGCCTTCACAATACGAACCTTATGTTCTGGAGATACACGGGCATAAACAGAGTATTGACCAACTACTTTTTCAAAGTCTTCATCTGACAGTTCGTTGAGCTCAGCACCAGTTAAAACGTGTCCTTCTGTATCATTTGCATCAATGATTCCCAAACGTTTAGCAATAGCTTCTGCAGTGTCTTGGTGGTCACCTGTAATCATGATTGGACGAATTCCCGCTTCCTTAGCCACACGAACAGCCTCAGCAGCTTCAGGACGTTCAGGGTCAATCATCCCAATCAAACCAGTAAAGATTAAATCATTTTCAAGCTCTTCAGAAGTCAGGTTTTCTGGAATGCTGTCAATAATCTTATAAGCACCTGCAAGGACACGCAAGGCTTGGTGGGCCATTTCAGAATTGTTTGTATGAATGAGGTTTATAACCTTTTCGTCAATCGGAGCAATATCCCCAGCCTTGTCACGAAGTACACAACGTTTCAAAAGTTGGTCTGGCGCACCCTTAACTGCTACAAGGAAACGACCATCTGGCAATGGGTGAACCGTGGACATGAGCTTACGGTCAGAGTCAAATGGCAACTCAGCTACACGAGGATATTTGTCTAAAAATCCTTTGACATCGTAGCCCTTGTCCAAGGCATATTGAATGAAGGCTGTTTCGGTTGGGTCACCAATCAGGTTGCCATCCACATCGATTTTCGTATCATTGGCCAAGACAACTGAACGAAGAAGAGGCATTTCAAGACCTAGCTCAATGTCATCAGCTGAGTCATGTAGGACTGCATCGTAGAAGACTTTTTCGACGGTCATCTTGTTCATGGTCAGCGTACCAGTCTTATCAGAAGCAATGATTTCTGTTGAACCAAGTGTTTCTACTGCTGGCAACTTACGAACAATAGAGTTTCGTTTGGCCAAAACTTGAGTACCAAGGGCAAGAACGATGGTCACGATAGCTGGAAGCCCTTCTGGGATAGCTGCAACAGCAAGCGCAACAGAGGTCATCAACTCACCAAGTGGATTTTTACCTTGAATGAAAACACCCACTACAAAAGTAACAAGGGCAATGACCAAGATTGCATAGGTCAAGACCTTAGAAAGGTTGTTCAAGTTTTGTTTAAGTGGTGTATCCGTCTCATCCGCATCTTGGAGCATGCCAGCGATATGACCAACTTCCGTGTACATACCTGTATTGACAACAACACCAAGACCACGACCATAGGTTACGTTAGAGTTTTGGAAGGCCATATTGACACGGTCACCAATACCAGCATCTGCAGCAAGTTCAACTGTCAAGTCTTTTTCAACTGGCACAGACTCACCTGTAAGAGCTGCTTCTTCGATTTTAAGAGAGTTGGCTTCTAGTAAACGTAGGTCTGCAGGTACTACATCACCAGCTTCAAGGGCAACGATATCTCCAGGTACCAATTCTTTAGAGTCAATCTCCGCCATATGACCATCACGCAGAACGCGGGCAGCTGGACTAGACATGGACTTGAGTGCTTCGATAGCTTCTTCGGCTTTTCCTTCTTGGTAAACACCAAAGGCAGCATTGATGATTACCACTGCTAAGATGATAATGGCATCTGCGATATCTTCCCCACCAGAAGTCACGACTGACAAGATTGCTGCCGCAACTAGGATGATAATCATCAAATCCTTAAATTGCTCGATGAATTTGACTAGGATTGATCGTTTCTCGCCTTCTTCGAGTTCATTGTGGCCAAATTCGGCAAGGCGCTTTTCAGCCTCACTTGATGACAAACCTTGCTCGGTCGCATCCACAGCCTTCAAGACCTCTTCAGGACTCTGAGTATAAAACGCTTGGCGTTTTTGTTCTTTTGACATGTGTCTCCTCCTTGACATTGTGTGCAAAACAGACTCTCTTTTCCTCATCGTATCTTTTCACGACAAACAAAAAGAGACCTGTTAATCATAACAAGTCTCGCTGTTTAAGATAGTGCCGGAAAGCATACTTTTTCAGTATAAAATTCGGAATGACGACACTATCACAGGTTTCTGCCAGCTACTCCCTTGAGTAGTTCTATTATACCAAATTTTGGGAAGTTTTAAAAGAGTAAAAACTACCTTATTTGAATTTTCCCTTGAAAACCAGTATAATGGTAGAATGCTATATGACCAGAAAGGAAGTTGAATGAAGCAATCTATTTCAAATCTCAAGTTAGCTGAGCGTGGGGCCATTATCAGTATTTCGACCTACCTGCTCTTATCTGCAGCAAAATTGGCTACTGGGCATCTCCTTCATTCATCCAGTTTGGTGGCTGATGGTTTTAACAACGTCTCGGACATCATTGGAAATGTGGCCCTCTTAATCGGGATTCGAATGGCGCGCCAGCCTGCAGACCGTGACCACCGTTTTGGTCACTGGAAGATTGAAGATTTGGCTAGCTTAATTACTTCCATCATCATGTTCTATGTCGGTTTCGATGTTCTAAGGGACACCATTCAAAAGATTCTCAGCCGAGAAGAAACGGTCATTGATCCTCTGGGTGCAACTCTGGGAATCATTTCTGCAGCGATAATGTTTGTTGTTTATCTCTACAATACTCGCCTCAGTAAGAAATCTAACTCCAAGGCTCTGAAGGCAGCTGCTAAGGACAATCTTTCTGACGCTGTCACCTCACTTGGAACCACCATTGCCATCCTGGCTAGCAGTTTCAATTATCCCATTGTGGATAAACTGGTTGCCATTATCATCACTTTCTTTATCTTGAAAACTGCCTATGATATCTTCATCGAGTCTTCCTTTAGCCTTTCAGATGGTTTCGACGACCGTCTACTTGAGGATTATCAAAAAGCCATTATGGAAATTCCCAAAATCAGCAAGGTCAAGTCCCAAAGAGGTCGCACCTACGGTAGCAACATTTACCTAGATATCACGCTGGAGATGAATCCTGACTTGTCGGTTTATGAGAGCCACGAGATTGCGGATCAAGTCGAGTCTATGCTGGAAGAGCGTTTTGGAGTCTTTGATACCGATGTCCATATCGAACCAGCACCTATACCTGAGGATGAAATTTTAGACAATGTCTATAAAAAATTGCTTATGCGTGAACAATTGATTGACCAAGGAAATCAACTGGAAGAACTCTTAGCTGACGATTTTGTCTATATTCGCCAGGATGGAGAGCAGATGGATAAAGAGGCCTATAAAGCTGTAAAAGAATTGAACTCTGCTATCAAGGACATTCAAATCACTTCCATCAGTCAGAAAACCAAACTCATCTGCTATGAATTGGACGGAATTGTCCATACTAGTATCTGGCGCCGTCACGAAACTTGGCAAAATATCTTTCACCAAGAAACCAAAAAAGAATAGAGAAATCCTGTCATGAGACGGGATTTTTCTATTCTTCTAGCTATCAAATTCACTTAGGTATTCATAGCGTTCGTATTTTTCAAGGAGTGCTTCGTTCTTCTCATCCACTTCTTTTTGAAGAGTCGCTAGCTTACCAAAGTCAGAGCCGTTTGCCTGCATCTCCTCTTCAATAGCAGCGATACGATTTTCCAAGGCTTCAATATCGTCTTCGATACTTGCCCACTCCTGCTTTTCTTGATAAGTCATGCGTTTCTTGTCTTCTCGAACCTTGACCACTTTTTCCTTTTCGGCCTTTTGAACTTGATTGGCCATCTCTGTTTCAAAGGCTTTTTCATCAAGGTAGTCGGTGTAATGACCAAAGAAAGGACGAATCTTACCATCTTCAAAAGCGAGAATCTTGGTCGCTACCTTATCCAAGAAATAGCGGTCGTGGCTAACTGTCAAGACAGGTCCTGCAAAGCCCTGCAAGAAATTCTCCAAGACTGTCAAGGTTGCAATATCCAAATCATTGGTTGGCTCGTCCAAGAGGAGAACATTTGGTTTTTCCAAGAGCAGTTTGAGGAGATACAGACGTTTTTTCTCTCCCCCAGACAATTTCTCAATCAAGGTTCCATGCGTCGAACGTGGGAAGAGGAACTGCTCCAGCAGCTCTGCAATCGAAGTCGTAGAACCACCGCTGGTCTTGACCTCTTCTGCCACTTCCTGCAAGTAATTGATCACTCGCTTACTTTCATCCAAACCCTCAATTTGCTGAGAGAAATAGGCGATGCGAACAGTTTCCCCAATCACAACTTGACCTGCTGTCGGCTCAAGACTTCCTGCAATCAAGTTGAGGAGGGTTGATTTCCCCACACCGTTGTCCCCGACAATTCCAATACGGTCTTTGGCCTGCACCAAGAGATTAAAATCTTGCAAAATGGGCTTGTGTTCATAGGCAAAGGAAACATCCTGAAACTCGATGACTTTCTTCCCAATACGACTGGTTTCAAAGTTCATGGTCAAGTCTGTCTCAGCAGTACTGCCTGAAACTTCCTTTTTCAGGTCGTGGAAACGATTGATACGAGCCTGTTGCTTGGTCGCACGCGCCTGCGGTTGTCTGCGCATCCAGGCCAATTCTTGCTTATAAAGTTGTTCTTTTTTATGAAGTAGAGCTGCATCGCGCTCATCCTGTTCCGCCTTGAGGCGAACATAGTCCTGATAATTCCCTTGATACTCGGTCAATCCTGCGCGATCCAACTCGAAAATCCGTGTTGACAAAGCATCCAAGAAATAACGATCGTGGGTGATGAAGAGAACTGTCTTCTTGGAATTTTTCAAAAAGAGGGTCAGCCACTCAATAGTCGCAATGTCTAGATGGTTGGTTGGTTCATCCAAAAGCAAGAGGTCGTGATTGCCAAGTAAAACTTGCGCCAACTGGACTCGTCTTCTCAGACCACCCGACAAAACTCCAACAGGAGTTGATAGGTCTTGAATTCCAAGTTTACTTAAAACAGTCTTGACCTGGCTCTCAATTTCCCAAGCTTGGAGAGAATCCATCTCTGCCATGACACGTTCCAAACGCGCCTGCTTGTCCTCACTATAGTTGAGCATGAGGAGTTCATACTCACGGATGAGCTGGATTTCCTTGAGGTCACTGGATAGAACCGTATCCAAAACCGTCTTGCTATCATCAAAATCAGGATCTTGGGTCAAGTAGCCAATCTGGTAATCGTTCTTCGCTGAAAAGGGACTGACATCCCCATCAAAGCCAGAAACACCAGAAAGGACATCCAAAAGGGTGGTTTTACCCGTTCCATTTACACCGATTAGACCAATTCTATCCAAGTCATGGATGATAAAGGAAATATCCTTAAAAACAGTCTTGTCACCGACGGATTTAGTTAGTTTTTCAACGATAAAATCACTCATTTTTTCTCCCTCAGATAAGCATGGATGGCTTGACGGTCATTTTCCAATTCTCCATCGACAATGGCATATTCAATCTCTGTTAAAATCTCTCCCAAATCTGGACCTGGTTGATAGCCATATTCCTTGATCAAAATACCACCATTAATCTGAATTTCTTTCTTGTCATGAATGGTCAAGCTCTGGTAGGTTTCTGTGATGGCTTGCGGGTTAACTTCTTTTCCTTGAGCCTGACGAAGATTTTCAGCTTGTAAAAGCAAAGCCAAGTCAAAGCGATAACAATCGCGCTTGCTCAATTCTCCCTTTTCACGCAAGACCAAAATAGTC
Organism: Streptococcus sp. 714; assembly: GCF_013277115.1. Classification (GTDB taxonomy): domain Bacteria; phylum Bacillota; class Bacilli; order Lactobacillales; family Streptococcaceae; genus Streptococcus. The sequence continues at coordinate 13,998 of NZ_VMMH01000006.1, read as the reverse complement.
AGTAAATCCTGTACCTGCTTGGCAAACTGACGTGAGGTCTTCCAAGCCTTCAAAAAGGGCTGCGCATTTTCAATCTCCAAAGCCCACAGTAGAGCCGCCCAGGCTTGCTCTGAAGATTCAAAGGTGAAATTAGCCTCCAAATCAAACAGTCTGTTGAGCTTGTCTTGGCTAGATGCCATATCAGGGAGATAGTCATAAGCTTGACTCTCAATCATGGAAGCCAAGCCCCTTCTCCAAAATGGAGCCAACAAGAGTTTATCAAACTCAACAAAAGTACGTTCTACAGAAATTTTCTCCAAAAGTGGCGTCAAGGTCTTCATAGCTTTAAAGGTTTCTGGCTCAAGTTCGAAGCCAAGACTGGCCTGAAAACGGAAGCCACGCATAATACGCAAAGCATCTTCGTTGAAACGCTCACTAGCCACTCCAACTGCTCGCAAAACTTGCTTTTCCAAATCTTCTAAACCATGGAACAAGTCAATGATTTCCCCTGTCTCGTCCAAGGCAAAGGCGTTGACTGTGAAATCACGGCGTTTGAGGTCTTCTTCTAGCGAACGAACAAAGGAAACCGCACTGGGTCTGCGATAGTCCACATAGACATCTTCTGTCCGAAAGGTGGTTACCTCATACTCCTCATCCCCATCTAAAACCAAGACGGTTCCATGCTCGATTCCGATATCGGCTGTTCGCGGAAAAATCTGCTTGGTCTCCTCTGGATAGGAAGAAGTCGCAATATCCACATCGTGGATGGGACGATTGAGAAGGGCATCTCGAACAGAACCCCCAACAAAATAGGCCTCAAAACCTGCTTCTTTAATTTTTTCTAATACTGGTAAAGCCTTCTGAAATTCAGAAGGCATTTGCGTTAATCTCATAATAAGTGTTCTAATCCATAGACAAGCTCATGACGCTTGACAACTTCTTTAATTCCCAAATTCACCCCTGTCATGAAGGAGCTGCGATCATAGGAGTCATGACGGAGGGTCAATCCTTCTCCCTGATTGCCAAAGATGACTTCCTGATGGGCTACCAAGCCTGGTAAACGAACTGAGTGAATACGCATGCCATCAAAGTCAGCACCACGGGCACCTGCAATCAATTCTTCCTCATCAGGCACACCTTGATGGATTGACTCTCGAACTTCCGCCATCAACTCAGCTGTTTTAATAGCTGTTCCACTCGGAGCATCCTTTTTCTTGTCATGATGGAGCTCGATAATCTCCACATTTGGGAAATATTTAGCCGCCTGCGTCGCAAATTGCATAAGCAAGACAGCACCCAGGGCAAAGTTAGGGGCAATCAAACCACCCAAATCTTGTTCACAAGAAAAATCTTTTAGCTCTGCAATTTCTTCACTAGTAAAGCCAGTCGTTCCAACTACTGGAGCAAAGCCATTTTCAAGAGCAAAGCGTGTATTTTCATAGGCAACAGTTGGAGTAGTAAAATCTACCCAGACATCCGCTTCAAAGCCTGCTAAATCAGCCTTATCCTTGAAAACAGGAATTCCTTGCCATTCTGATTCAGACTCAAAGGGATCCAAAACTGCTACCAAGTCCAAGTCTGAATCATCCAAGACCATCTGACAAGCAGCTTGGCCCATCTTTCCCTTAAAACCAGCAATAATTACTCGAATACTCATCTCTACTCCTGTCTAAGATACAAAGCCTGTAGGAACACAAAGTGAAAATAGGAGTTCTGATCAAGGAGCGTCTACTCCTTGGAAGAACTATCTTTTTCACACGGGGTTCCAGGCGTGTTCAACTGCTAACTTCTTAACTAGTCTAAAAGTGCCAACTAAATCACTGGAATATAACCCAGAGCAATACTTCCTGCTCCTAGGTGAGTTCCAATGACACTACCAAATGTAGCTAGTGAAATATCCGTACCCACTCCAGATTCAAGCAAGTGTTGACGCAATTCTTCAGCCTTTTCAGGAGCATTTCCATGAATGACAATGACCCGATATTGGCCTGAAGCTGTTGTTTCCTTAATGATTTCAATTAAGCGCTTGGTTGCTTTCTTTTCAGTACGAACTTTTTCGTAAACTTCAATCACACCTTGATCGTTAAAATAAAGGATTGGCTTAATGCTTAGCAGATTGCCCAAAATCGCAGCCCCATTTGAAAGACGTCCACCTTTCACCAAGTGGTCCAAATCATCTACCATGATAAAAGCTGACGTACGGCTGATTTGAATGGCTAGCTTATCCTGAATAATGGCAAAATCATCGCCCTGGTCTCGCCAGTTAAAGACACTTTCAACCATAATACCCAGCGGAGCACTTGTAATCAAAGTGTCTGGGAAAGCAATGGTCAAGCCCTCATAATCATCCACCATATACTGGATATTTTGGTAAAAACCTGAAATTCCAGAAGATAGGAAAAGCCCCAAGGCATGGGTATAGCCTTGTTCTTTGAGCGAAGTTAAGATTTCATCTAACTTGGCAATGCTTGGTTGACTGGTCTTAGGCAATTCAGAAGCCTGAGCCATTTTTTGATAAAATTCCTCAGCAGTCAGATTGATGCCTTCAACATACTCCTCACCATCAATATTGACAGGAATATCCAAGACAAACAAATCTTCTCTTTGCAAGGTCTCTGTACTGAGAAAGGCAGAGGAATCTGTAATAACAGCTAGTTTCATATTAGAACTCCAAATTGATTCCTGGTAAGTCTAATGCAATTTCAGTCACTTCATAAGTCAAACGATTGAGCATATTCAAACATGGACGAGCCAAAGTTTCCACTTCTTCTTGGCTCAATTCACTTGGTTCATTGACAATACGACCATCGATATGGTTCACCTGTGAAATGGTTCCACTAATGACAAACTTATCAAATACAATCATAAAACTCAAGACAACAATTAAGGAAGTCACTTGATTGTCTTGGTCATGTTGGAGCAATTGGAAGTTTACATCCACCTTGGTTTCAGGAGCTCCATTCTCATTTTCCCATTCAAAATTACGCGCATCAAAATGATACTGACTAACAAATTCTTGTTCACGTTTAAGATTCATGTCTCTCTCCCTTAGCTACAATATTATAAGCTATTGTACCATAATTTTTTATTTTCATCTAGTTTTCTAGGATTTAGTCAATCCCAATTTCAGCTCGAACTACATCAGCGATGGTATCAACATAGTAGTCCACTTCTTCTGTTGTAGGCGCTTCTGCCATAACACGTAAGAGGGGCTCTGTTCCACTTGGGCGAACAAGGATACGGCCATTTCCTGCCATTTCTTCTTCCATCTTCTCAATGATGGCCTTGATAGCTGGCACTTCCATGGCATTTTCCTTCATGGCATTTTCCACTCGGATATTGACTAATTTTTGTGGATAGATGGTTACTTCTGCGGCCAGCTCTGACAAGCTCTTACCAGTTTCTTTCATGATTTTCGTCAATTGGACAGCTGATAATTGGCCATCACCTGTGGTATTGTAATCCATCAAAATCACGTGCCCAGACTGTTCTCCGCCAAGGTTGTAGCCTGATTTTCTCATTTCTTCAACAACGTAGCGGTCACCGACTGCAGTGACTGCCTTGTTAATACCTTCACGGTCCAAGGCCTTGTGGAAACCAAGGTTAGACATAACAGTTGTCACGATTGTATTTTGGGCCAATTGTCCTTTTTCAGAAAGATATTTTCCGATGATGTACATAATCTTGTCACCATCAACGATATCGCCATTCTCATCAATCGCAATCAAACGGTCACTGTCTCCGTCAAAGGCCAAACCGATAGCAGCACCGCTTTCTTTGACCACTTCTTGAAGGGCTTCTGGGTGTGTAGAACCAACATTGAGGTTAATGTTAAGACCATCTGGTGTTTCCCCGATAACCGTCAATTGGGCACCAAGGTCTGCAAAGATTTGACGGGCACTTGTAGACGCTGCACCATTGGCTGTATCCAAGGCAACCTTCATTCCTTCAAGGGGAGTTCCAGTTGAAACCAGATAGCTTTCATACTTACGCAAACCTTCTGGATAATCTACCAAAGTTCCCAAACCTTCTGCACTTGGACGAGGAAGAGTATCTTCCGCAGCATCTAGCAAGGCTTCAATTTCCGCTTCTTTTTCGTCATCTAGTTTGAAGCCATCACCACCAAAGAACTTGATTCCATTATCAAGGGCTGGATTATGGCTAGCAGAAATCATGACACCTGCACTTGCTCCTTCAGTTTTGACCAAGTAAGCTACTGCTGGTGTTGCCAGAACGCCTAGTTTGTATACGTGAATCCCAACTGAAAGAAGACCAGCTACCAAGGCAGATTCTAGCATTTCTCCTGAAATACGTGTATCACGTCCTACAAAGACTTTCGGCGCTTCCGTTTCATGTTGACTAAGAACATAGCCTCCAAAACGTCCTAATTTAAAAGCCAATTCTGGCGTTAGTTCTACGTTAGCTTCTCCACGGACTCCATCAGTCCCAAAATATTTACCCATTTTTATAAAATCCTTTTTCTATTTTTAATTCGTTTTTGAACTAGTTGCTTTCGTTGACGAAGACGTCTCCGACGAACTGCTTGTGCTTGAACTTGGTGATACTGGTTTTGTAGTCACCTTCATTGTTGTATCAAACGGAGTGATTACTACTGGTAAGACAACCCCGTTGCGGTCGATTGCCTGCAAAGGTACTGAACCACTATAATTACCTGTTATGCGTTCGCTGGTTGGTAAAAGCGCAATAACTTTGTCAATCTTAGCTAATGTTTCCTGGTCAGTTGTGACCAAAACGCGTTCATTCGACACGGTTACACTATCAATTTGTAGCTTGGGATCAACCTGGCTTTGGTCAACTTGTGGCACAACAAGCATCCCATCTCGTTTAACCTTCTTCCCAACTTTCACTGTTATCTTTTGAGGCGTTGCCACAGCGGTCAATCCACTAGGAAGATTTTCAATGTTTAAAGGAACTTCAATCGTTCCAATACTAACATCTGTCAAATCCGCTGTCACCTTGAACTTACGAGTACTTTCCTGCATTTCGCTTGCCAAGGTCACACGATTGGCTCCTGTCAGCACAACAGAAACCTCTGATGCAAATCCGCTAATAAAATACTGGTCATCATCATAGTGAATATCGATGGGAATATTTGCTATCGTATTGGTGTAGGTTTCCGATTTTACCTGCCTTGCGGTATTGCTATTTTGAAAGTTGGTCGACGTTGCATAAATGAATAAGACACAAGCAAAAAAGAGAGATGAAATGATATATAGACTATTTTTTCTCATATTTCCAACCTCCTAGCAAACGGTCCTTGAAACTGACTTTTTCCTCAACTGCTGGCAAAAGAAGAGTTCGTAGCTCTGCTTCAAATTCTTCAAGAGTCAAATCATGCTTGAAGACACCATTGTAGGTAATAGAGATACCACCTGTTTCCTCTGAGACGATGAAAGTCAAGGCATCGGATACTTCTGATAAACCGATAGCCGCCCGGTGTCTGGTTCCAAATTCCTTGGAAATCCCTGTACTTTCTGTCAAGGGCAAATAGGCAGAAGTCACCGCAATCCGATTTTCTCTGATAATCACAGCTCCATCATGTAGGGGGGTATTGGGAATAAAAATATTGATGAGGAGTTCTGCCGAAATTTTGGCATCCAAAGGAATTCCTGTCGCAATATATTCTTGCAAGGTCCGAACCCGTTGAATGGCAACCAGAGCACCAATCTTACGAGGACTCATATATTCAACTGACTTAACAAAAGCACGAATCATTTTCTCTTCCGCACTAATTTGACTAGTAGAAAAGAAATCTGTCGCCCTTCCCAAGCGTTCCAAACCAGTCCGAATCTCTGGAGAGAAGATAACAACCGCAGCAATAACTCCATAGGTGATAATCTGATTAATCAACCAAGAAATCGTTGTTAAACCAAGGATATTGGCCACAACCTGGGCTAATACAAAGATCAAGACCCCACGCACCAAAATCATAATCTTGGTACCAGCTATCGCTTTTGTAAAACGATACAAAACATAGGTCACAATCAAAATATCAAACAGATTGACGGCAATACTCCAAGGACTAGAAAACAAGCTAGTCCAATATTGCAGGTTGGATAATTGTTGAAAGTTCATCTGCTGTCTCCTCTCTGTCCAAACACGTTCCTTTCTATTATACCATTTTTCTAGCATTTTTTTCCCTATCCTACTTCATTTTAAATTAAAGAAAAAATATGATAAAATAAACTGACTAGAAAAAACAAAGGAGAAACCATGTCTCAACTCTATGATATTACCATTGTAGGTGGTGGTCCCGTCGGGCTTTTTGCAGCCTTCTATGCCCACCTACGCCAAGCTAAGATCCAAATCATCGACTCTCTTCCACAACTAGGTGGACAACCTGCTATTCTCTACCCTGAAAAGGAAATCCTAGACGTACCAGGTTTCCCAAATTTGACTGGAGAAGAATTGACCAACCGCTTGATTGAGCAACTAAACGGCTTTGATACCCCTATTCATCTCAATGAAACGGTTCTTGAGATTGAAAAACAAGAAGAAGGATTTGCCATTACAACTTCTAAAGGTAGTCACCTGACTAAAACAGTTATCATAGCTATGGGTGGCGGTGCCTTCAAACCACGTCCTCTGGAACTAGAAGGCGTTGAAGGCTATGAAAATATCCACTACCACGTTTCCAACATTCAGCAATACGCTGATAAGAAAGTGACGATTCTTGGTGGGGGAGACTCAGCTGTGGATTGGGCTTTGGCTTTTGAAAAAATCGCACCAACTACCCTTGTCCACCGCAGAGATAATTTCCGTGCCTTGGAACACAGTGTCCAATCCTTACAAGAATCATCTGTAACCATCAAGACACCATTCGTCCCTAGCCAACTCCTTGGCGATGGAAAAATGCTTGACAAGTTGGAAATCACAAAAGTTAAATCTGATGAAACAGAAACGATTGACCTAGACTACCTCTTTGTCAACTATGGCTTCAAATCTTCTGTCGGTAACCTTAAAAACTGGGGTCTCGACCTCAATCGTCACAAGATTATTGTCAACAGCAAACAAGAATCTAGCCAAGCAGGTATCTATGCTATCGGTGACTGCTGCTACTATGACGGAAAAATTGACTTGATTGCGACAGGTCTCGGAGAAGCTCCAACTGCTGTCAATAATGCTATCAACTACATCGACCCTGAGCAAAAAGTACAACCAAAACACTCTACTAGTTTATAAAAAAGAACCACGAGTCACATAGGATTCGTGGTTTTATAGTTCATCGGCTAATTTATTTATCTTTCTGAGTCTGTGGTTGACACCACTTTTGGTCAGAGGGGTGCTGAGGCTATCTGCTAACTGCTGGATTGAGTAGTCTGGATGCTGAATCCGCAGCTGCGCCACTTCCTGCAAATCCACTGGCAGATTTTCTAAGCCCATAATATCTTTGATTTTACTGATATTGTTGATGATCTTCATGCTGGCAGAAACTGTCCGAGCAATATTAGCTGTCTCGGCATTGTTGGCCCGATTGAGGTCATTACGAGTTTCCCGCAAAATCTTTACTCTCTCAAAATCATCACGCGCCTGCATGGCTCCGATGACAATCAAGAAGTCCATAATATCTTCGGCACGCTGGAGATAGGTCACAGCCCCCTTCTTACGCTCAAGCACCTTAGCATCCAGTAAAAACTGCTGGAGAAGGGAGGCAATCCCTTGCGCGTGGTCCAGATAAACAGAACTGATTTCCAACTGGTACTTGCCTGACTCAGGGTCACGAATGCTTCCATTCGCTAAGAAAGCGCCACAGAGATAAGCACGGCCTGCTTCCTCATCCGATAAAATTGCCTCATCAATGCCTGTTTCCAGGCCAAAGAAGGAGTCCGCCAAGTGCAAATCACTCAGCAAGTCCTGTACCTTTTCATCTGTAAAAACAGTATAGACCCGATTCTTGCGAAGATTACTTCTTTGGTGGTGGCGAATTTCTGATTTGATTTCATAGAAATGGAGAAAGGACTCATAGAGGTGACGAGCCAGCTTGGCATTTTCTGTCACAACTGACAAGGTCAAGCCCGAAGTTGAGAGACCGATACTACCAGACATCTTGATAATGGCAGATAATTCATGCCGGCTCAGATGGTGTTGACCTAGGATTTCTTCTTTTACTGCTACTGTGAAACTCATTTTCTCACCTGTATAATCCGCATCAACTCATCCACAATCAAATCCCCATCGTGGAAAGCACCTCCATTTTCCAGACGAAGGAAGTTGGATGAAATCACACGCGGAACTTGCTTACTAAGACCAGCAAAATCATGGTCAACCTGCACCAAGTATTCATCAAAACGGTTGGAATTCATATATTCCTGAGGCACTTTTTCGATATTCACCAAGACAGTATCAATAAAAGGTCGGCCAAGGTGACGATGCAAGACCTCCACGTGGTCACTATCTGTAAAGTGTTCCGTCTCCCCACGTTGAGTCATGATATTGCAGACATAGGCGATTTCTGCCTTAGTTTCCAAAAGCGCCTGCCCGATTTCTTTAATCACGATATTGGGCAAAATAGAGGTAAAGAGGGAACCTGGCCCTAGGACAATCATGTCACTTTCAAGAATGGTCTGTACTACTCGACGGCTAGCCAGAGGCGTATCATCATTGAGGGTATTGCTCACATAGACATGGTCAATCATGCCTGGATGGTCTGCAATATGACTCTCTCCAGCTACTTCTGTCCCATCCTGGAAGACTGCATGAAGGGTCAAGGGATGGTCACTGGAAGGATAAATCTTCCCAGTGGTATGGAAAAATTTGCTCAGCAATTGCATGGCATTATAGGTCGAACCCTGCATTTCTGACAGGCCTGCAATAATGAGATTTCCCAGCGGATGACCAGCAAAGGCTCCAGCATCCTCAGAAAATCGATACTGAAAGACTTTCTCATAAAACTTAGGCATATCCGACATGGCCACAAGGACATTGCGAAGATCGCCTGGCGGTGTCAACTGCTGCATATTTTTTCGGAGTTCACCTGATGAACCGCCATCATCTGCCACCGTTACGATAGCAGCGATTTCCACATCTTTTTCACGTAGACTTTTAAGAATGACGGGGATCCCAGTCCCTCCACCAATCACCGTTATCTTTGGTTTTCTCATGAACGGTTTACCGTTTCCTTTCTTCGGTCTTTATCACGATGCCCTTCATTGACAGGCCAATTCTTGGATAAGTCCTGCGCCAAGCGTTTGGCAAAGGCCACACTACGGTGTTGACCACCCGTACAACCCATGGCAATGGTCAAAACTGACTTCCCTTCCTTCTGGTAACTTGGTAAAATCGGCTCAATCAAGGCCAACAAATGTTGATAAAATTCTTCTGACTCAGGATGGTTCATGACATAGTGATACACTGGTTCATCCACACCCGTTTGGTTTCTCAGTTCTGGAAGGTAATATGGATTTGGCAAAAAGCGCACATCAAAGACTAGGTCCGCATCAATCGGGATTCCATATTTAAAGCCAAAAGACATGACTTCAATACGGAAAGACTGGGCTTGTTCTTGATCTGAAAACTGCTCTGCAATAGTTTTACGAAGTTCACGTGGAGTGAGTTCAGTTGTATCCACCACATTTTGGCTCATGTTTTTCAGTGGTGCCAAGAGTTCACGTTCCAGCTTGATTCCATCCAAAATACGACCGTCTGCTGCTAGCGGGTGACTTCGTCTGGTTTCCTTGTAGCGCGCCACCAATTCCTTATCTGCTGCGTCCAAAAAGAGAATTTTGAAGTCCAGTTCTTCCTTGTTTTCCAACTCATCCAAAACAGCTTGAATCTCTGAAAAGAAAGAACGGCTACGCATATCCACTACCAAGGCCAACTTATGATCATCTTCCTTTGTTTCCACCAACTGTAAAAATTTAGGCAAGAGGGCTGGTGGCATATTATCAATAGTGAAATATCCCAAGTCCTCGAAGGACTGAATGGCAACTGTTTTGCCTGCACCACTCATCCCTGTCACAATCACCAAGTGAAGTTGTTTCTTTGTCATCTATCTCTCCTTATATCAAAAGAAGTTTGGCAGAACCAAACTTCAACTAGCTTATCCAATCTCTGCGATGACTTCAATTTCGACTTTTACATCACGAGGAAGACGAGCTACCTCCACAGCTGAACGAGCTGGAAATTCCTCTTTAAAGGCCGTTTGGTAAACTTCATTAAAAGGAACAAAGTCGTTCATATCGCTCAAGAAGCAAGTTGTTTTAACCACATGGTCAAAATCTGTTCCTGCTTCTGCCAAAATAGCACCAATGTTTTTCAAGACTTGTTCTGTCTGTTCTTGGATAGTCTCTCCAACGATTTCCCCAGTTTCAGGAGAGAGAGGAACTTGACCACTAGCAAACAAAAGGTTGCCAACGATTTTACCTTGAACATAAGGTCCGATAGCTTTTGGAGCTTTATCTGTATGAATTGTTTTTGCCATTTTCTTTACCTCACAATTTTTCTAAGATTGCATCCCAAGCTTGGTCCATCCCTGCCTTACTGACAGATGAAAAGAGGATAAAATCGTCACTTGGGTCAAAGTTTAATTTCTTTTTGATTGCTGATTCGTGCTCGTTCCATTTACCACGAGGAATCTTGTCCGCCTTGGTCGCAACGATGATAACTGGAATCTCGTAATACTTGAGAAATTCGTACATCTGCACATCATCTGCTGATGGGTCATGACGAAGGTCAACTAAACTGACTACTGCACGGAGATTTTCCCGAGTCGTTAGGTACTCCTCAATCATGCGCCCCCACTTTTCACGTTCCTTTTTGGAAACGCGGGCATAGCCATAGCCAGGCACATCCACAAAACGCATCTTGTCGTCGATATTAAAGAAGTTGAGAAGCTGGGTTTTTCCAGGTTTCCCTGATGTACGAGCGAGATTCTTACGGTTCAACATAGTATTGATAAAGCTGGATTTACCAACATTTGAACGCCCTGCAAGAGCAATCTCAGGCAGTTCATCCTGCGGATAATGAGACTTGTTCGCTGCACTGAGCAAGATTTCAGCATTGTGTGTATTAAGTTCCATAATCACCTCTAGGCTGTTTCTAGGATTGGTTTATCCGTTCCATCGACAGCTTCTTTTGTGATGCGGACCAATTTCACATTTTCCTGACTCGGTACTTCAAACATAACGTCTAGCATGGTTTCTTCGATGATGGAGCGAAGTCCACGCGCCCCTGTCTTGCGTTCGATGGCTTTATTGGCAATCTCTTGAAGGGCTTCATCGTCAAATTCCAACTCGACATCATCATAAGAAAGCAAGGTTTGGTATTGTTTAACCAAGGCATTTCTTGGTTCTTTCAAGATGCGAACCAAGTCATCAACGGTCAATTGCTCAAGAGCTGCGAAGACAGGCAAGCGTCCAATCAATTCTGGGATAATACCGAATTTTTGAATGTCTTCTGCAATGATTTCTTGCATGTAAGAGCTATTTTCATCAATCGCCTTGTTATTTTGACCAAATCCGATAACTTTTTCACCCAGACGTTGTTTGACAATTTCTTCGATACCATCAAAGGCACCACCCACGATGAAGAGGATATTTTTAGTGTCCACTTGGATCATTTCTTGTTGTGGATGTTTGCGTCCACCTTGAGGTGGTACGCTGGCAACAGTTCCCTCGATAATTTTGAGAAGGGCTTGTTGCACCCCTTCACCAGAAACGTCGCGTGTGATCGATACATTCTCGCTCTTCTTAGCAATCTTGTCAATTTCATCCACGTAGATAATCCCACGCTCTGCACGTTCAATATTAAAGTCAGCAGCCTGCAAGAGTTTGAGGAGGATATTTTCCACGTCCTCACCCACATAACCAGCCTCAGTAAGAGCTGTTGCATCCGCAATGGCAAAAGGCACATTCAAGCTCTTAGCCAAGGTCTGAGCAAGGAATGTTTTCCCTGAACCAGTTGGGCCAATCATCAAGATGTTTGACTTCTGCAAATCCACATCTTCTGACTCTTCACGCGTATCGTGGAAATTGATGCGTTTGTAGTGGTTGTAAACCGCCACAGCCAAGGCACGCTTGGCACGATCTTGACCGATTACATAGTGATTCAAGATATGGAGAAGTTCGATTGGTTTTGGAACTTCTGACAAGTCTGCCAAGACTTCCTCAGCCAACTCTTCCCGAATGATTTCCTGGGCTAACTCCACACATTCATTACAGATAAAGGCGTTGTTGCCAGCGATTATTTTTTGTACTTCTTCTTGGCTTTTGCCACAAAATGAGCAATAAACCATCATATCATTATTCCTATTTGTAGGCATGATTTCCTTCCGTTCTATTCTATACTGTCATTCTATCTAAAATAAGGTCATGTAAAAAGCATGGATACTATTGACCAAATTGGTAAAGGCATTTAACCAGAGCAGGACAGAAAGTCCATAGCGCTTTTTACGAAAAGCCTGTGCTCCTGCAAGCAAGCAGACCAAACACAGCATGGCTGTAAAAAAACCAAATATACTACGTTCCATTAGACTTCCTTTCTCTTGCGGTATTGGATGGTAAAATCATAAGGATTTTTCTCATCCTTGGTATAGGATTTGCTTGAAACTGTCTCAAAAAGAGATAAGTCAAACTCCTCAGGGAAATATGTATCTCCCTCCACCCGAGCATGGATTTGAGTCACAATCACTTCGTCAAGGTAGGGTTCAAAAGCCTGAAAAATCTGCTTTCCACCAATAATATAGAGATTCTTTTCTTGAGCCTGATACCAGTCCAGGACAGACTGGATATCCTGAAAAGTAGCAACCCCATCTATCTTTTCTTCTGGGTTACGAGTCAAAATCAAGGTCTCCCGTTTTGGAAGCAAGCGACGCCCCATCCCATCAAAGGTCACGCGCCCCATCAAGATAGCATGATTCAGAGTTGTTTCTTTGAAGTGTTGCAGTTCTGCTGGCAAATGCCAAGGCAGACGATTGTCCTTACCAATCACACCCTCTTCATCCTGGGCCCAAATAGCTACGATTTTCTTAGTCATGCTTCCATCCTTTTCACTGATAGTACTATTTTATCAAAAAACTCGAAAAAAGACTGGTTTGGAATAGCTTATAAGATAGAAAAAATCTGTAAGAAATTTCCTACAGATTTATATATATTACTATTATTTCTTACAAACCAGGTGCTTGTCCAAGTTCTGCTGCAAGCATCCAGACTGTTTTTTCAAGGTCAGCCTTAGCTCCAACAAAGATATCATTGGTTACATCATCGCCTTCTTTATCTGTCACATCCAAAGCTTCTTGGAAAAGCGTGATGAGGTAACGATAAATTTCAAGGACACGTTCCAAACTTTCTTCTACATTGCGGAACTCTCCAACTTCTTCTTCGATTTCACTATTTTGAAGGAACTCTGTCAATGTAGAGAATGGGCTACCTCCGAGTGTAATCAATCGTTCGCTGATTTCATCTAAATGACCATCAAGAGCTTCCATATACTCATCCATTTTTGGATGCCATACAAGGAAACCACGACCACGCATGTACCAGTGCACTTGGTGCAATGCCACATGGGCTACATACAAATCAGCAACAGCTTGATTCAATACTTCCTTTGTTTTTGCCAATGCTACTGGCGCTGTTTTTGTTAATGATGCTACATCTTTTACTGCTTCTTTTTTCAATTCTACCATTTTCTTTACCTCATTCATTATTTTTTGTAACCACTTCTTAATGATTACTACCTTAGTATACTACTAAGGAAAACAAATAGCAAGTCAAATGAACCACATGAGAAAAGTTGCAATAGACTGATAATTTAAGAATTTTTTAGAGAATATTAGAGTCAATTTCATGTCTATTTTTTAATAAAGAAAAGAAAAAGAATATACAAACTTCTAGCAAACTGAATAAGAATTATTAAATTGTACAGTGTATTATTGAACTACGACATTATCATCTTGATCAGCATCTTATACTCAATGAAAATCAAAGAGTAAACTAGGAAACTAGCCGAAGGCTGCTCAAAGTACATCTTTGAGGTTGCAGATAAAACTGACGAAGTCAGCTC